>DAIPXW010000264.1:0-4049 GCA_036783075.1 Candidatus Dormiibacterota bacterium
TCCGGCCGCCGCCCTTGGAAATCGACTTCGAGGTGATGGTCGAGGTCGTGTTCGGAGCGACGTGGATCATCTTGCCGCCCGCGTCCTGGTGCTGTCCCTTGCCCGCGAACGCGACCGAAAGCACGTCGCCCTTCGCCCCGGGCTCCATCAGGTACACGCTCGGGTACTTCATCGTGATCTGCGATCCGAGGTTTCCGTCGACCCATTCCATGGTGGCGTCGGCGTAGGCCATCGCGCGCTTCGTGACGAGGTTGAAGACGTTCGTCGACCAGTTCTGGATCGTCGTGTAGCGGCAGCGGGCGCCCTTCTTGACGATGATCTCGACCACCGCCGAATGCAGCGAGTCGGTCGTGTAGATCGGGGCCGTGCAGCCTTCGATGTAGTGGACGAACGACCCTTCGTCGCAGATGATCAGCGTGCGCTCGAACTGGCCCATGTTCTCGGCGTTGATGCGGAAGTAGGCCTGCAGCGGGATGTCCACGCGCACGCCCTTCGGCACGTAGATGAAGGAGCCGCCGGACCAGACTGCGCTGTTCAGCGCGGAGAACTTGTTGTCGGCGGGCGGGATGATGGTCCCGAAGTACTCCTTGAACAGCTCCGGGTGATCGCGCAGCGCGGAGTCGGTGTCGGTGAAGATGACGCCCTTCTTCGAAAGCTCTTCGTGCAGCGAGTGGTAGACGACCTCCGACTCGTACTGCGCGGAGACGCCCGCGAGAAACTTGCGCTCGGCCTCGGGAACGCCGAGGCGGTCGTACGTCTTCTTGATGTCGGGCGGCAGGTCTTCCCACGTGGTCGACTGCCTGTCCGACGCCTTGAGGTAATAGAAGATGTTCTCGAAGTCGATCACCGAAAGGTCCGCGCCCCATGTGGGCATCGGCTTCTTGCGGAAGATCTCGAGCGAGCGCAGCCGGAACTTCAACATCCACTCCGGCTCCTTCTTCATCCACGAGATCTCTTTGACGATCTCCGGGTTCAGGCCGCGCTTGGCCTTGAAGATGAAGTCCTCTGGGACGAAGAAACCGTACTTCTCTTTGTAATCGCTGCCGACGTCGACATTGGGTACCGTCGCCATCAGGCAACCTCCTCAGGCTTCAAGACCGCCGGTTCGTCAACCTCGGCCCATTCCGAATAACCGGTCTTCTCCAGCCGCGCTGCGACCTCGGGACCACCGGACAGGACGAACTTGCCGTCCACCAGGACGTGAACGAAGTCGGGTTTGATGAACTCGAGGATTCGCGTGTAGTGGGTGATGATCAGCACGCCTAGCTCGGGGCCGCGCATGCGGTTCACCGCTTCCGCCACGAACTTGATGGAGTCGATGTCGAGGCCCGAGTCGGTCTCGTCGAGGATCGCGATCTCAGGCTTGAGGATCGCCATCTGCAGGATCTCCGCCCGCTTCTTCTCACCGCCGGAGAACCCGTCGTTGATGTAGCGCGGCAGGAACGAGTCGTCCATGTGCAGCACCTCGAGCTCGCCCTTCAGCAACGCGCGGAACTCCTTCGGCGACACCTGCTTGGACTTGTCCTTGCCGTCATATCCGCGCTTGGCGTTGAGGGCCGTGCGGAGGAAGTTGGTCATCGAGATGCCGGGCACGACGACCGGGTACTGGAAGGCGAGGAACATGCCCAGCCGCGCCCGCTCGTCGGGCTCCAGGGCGAGCACGTTCTGCCCCTTGAAGCGGACCTCGCCGCTATCGACCGTATACCCGGGGTGGCCCATCAGCGTGTGTGAGAGCGTCGACTTGCCGGATCCGTTGGGGCCCATCACAGCATGGACCTCGCCCTTGTTGATGGCCAGCGTGACGCCTTTGAGGATCTCCTTGCCTTCGACGCTCGCTCTCAGGTCTTTGATCTCGAAATCAGCCAACTCTTTACCCGTTCTCCTTCACTTCATATGTGCAGTCGTTGGCCGCTTCGGCCATCCACGTGGACCTGCTGATCGATGTCCCCAGGAGCCTCTCGTACATCTTCTGCTCGCTGACGCACGGGAGGCCGGTGCGAGCGGCGACATCCTGGATAGGGCAGTTGCAGTGACGGATCGCGAGACCGCCTTCACGCAGCTCGACCACCTCGGCCATATGGCCATGCTCGGTGGCGAGCCTCGCGAGCTCGCGGACGCGACCTTCAAAGTCTAGCCCCGCCATTCGAGGCGCATATTCGGCCTCCAGGCGCGCAGCTCGCCGTTCGAAAAAGTGCTTGAGCTGCTCCTCCGTGATGAACTCGACGAGCTGGCCGCTGAGCTCGCGGTGCCCGTCGGGGAAATAGCTCCCGGCGGCCGCGGTGAGCTGGTAGACGTTTTCGGGCCGGCCGCGGCGATGCGGTTCGGCGGTCGCAACCGTGGCCAGCCCCGCGGCCTCCATCGATTCGAGGTGGCGCAACGCGGCCTGCTTGGACACCTCGAGGTGCGACGCGATTTCGCCGAGCGTGGCGGAGCCGCGCTTCTTCAAGAAGGCGAGGATCGTGTCCTTTCGCGTTTCGACCTGGGCCACGAAATTCATCCTACGAGTTTTTCAACAGTCGCGTTGAAAATACCTCGCGCCGATACTGTCACGAGCGATGGACCGCTTCCTGCTGCTGGCCTCCCGAGGTCTGCGCGCCTTTGGCTTCGGCTTCGCGGCCGTGCTCATCGGAGTGCACCTCGAGCGCCGTGGCCTGAGCGCCGGCCTTATCGGACTGACCCTCGGCCTGGGCCTGGCGGCCGCATCACTGTCGGGCCTCGCGAGCGCGAGCCTCGCCGCCCGGCTCAGCCGGCGGCGCGTGCTCGCGGTAGCGGGAGTGTTGATGGCGCTGACAGGCGTCGACCTCGCCCTTGCCACCCAGCCGGTGCTGCTTGTCGTCGCCGGGCTCACGGGGATGTTGGGCGCGGCCAGCGTGGACCTTGGGCCCTTCGCCTCGGTCGAGCAGGCCGTGCTCGCGGAGACGGTGACCTCAGCCGGCCGGAACGTGGCCTTCGCGCGCTATTCGCTGACCGGCGGGCTGTTCAACGCGGCGGGCGGCCTGGCGGCCACGGTCGCCACGACTCCCGACCGCACCCGCGTCTTCTTCCTTGTCTACGCCGCGCTCGGCCTGGCCACCGCGGCGCTGCCGCTGTTCATGAGCGCGCGGGTCGAGGCGCCGGGAACCCCGACGGCATTCGGTTCCTTCCGGCCCCTTGCCGGCCTGGCCGCCCTTTTTGCCCTTGACGCGCTCGGCGGCGGCTTCGTGGCGAACGCCGTGATCGCCTACTGGCTGCACGTCCGCTTTGGCGCGGACGCGGCGTCCCTGGGCCCGATCTTCGCCGCGGTGGCAATCCTCCAGGCGTTGTCCTACGAGGTATCCGGTCGCCTGGCCAACCGCTTCGGGCTCGTCAACACCATGGTCTACACGCACCTGCCGAGCAACGTCCTCTTGCTCATGGTGCCGTTCACCCCAAGCCTTCCATGGGCGGTCGGCATCCTGCTCGCACGCTTTGCCATCTCCCAGATGGACGTGCCGGCCCGCCAGGCGTACGTGGTCTCGATCGTGCCGCCTGCCGAACGGGCCGGCGCGGTCGCCATGACTGGCGCCGTTCGGGGCGTCGCGCAATCCTTCGGCCCGGTCCTGGCGGGACTTGCCATCGGGGCCGCCGCGTTCGGCCTGCCGTTCTTCGCGGGCGGGGGCCTGAAGATCATTTACGACGTGGGCCTGTTCGCCGGCTTCCGCCGGCGCCCCGCGGACCACGAGGGGTAACGTCAGGTCATGCCGGACGGCCTTGACAAGCTGGACTCGGACGAGCTGCAGCGCCGGGTGGCCGAGCTTCGGCAGCGGATGCGCCCGCTGGAAACAGAGCTGGCCGGCCTTCGCGCCGAGCGGGACGTGCTTCTCACCGAGATCCGGCGGCGCGAGCGCACAGAGCACCGGACGGCGCGGGCCGACCTGAAGGCGGCGATGAAGGAAGGCCGGTTCCCCACGGTGGCGGAGCTTGTCGCGGGCGCCGTGTCCGGGGCTTTCGAGGAGTTCGACTACAACCTGAAGACGGGCGGGCAGGTGAAGCTCGGCTTTCCCGGCGCTCGATCGCAGACGCTGACCTTC
>DAIPXW010000265.1:0-4032 GCA_036783075.1 Candidatus Dormiibacterota bacterium
TGGCCCTCGCACAGCTCGAACGCCGGCCCGTAGATGCCGTAGCTCGCGCCGAGAGTCGCCGCGAGCACGAGCCGCGCCGCGAATGCCGCGCGGCCGCCCGTCTGAAGGTATTCGGTGAGGATGTCGGGAGTGTTCGGCCACAGGTTGGGCCGGAAGTATTCGCGCACCGGCGGCTGCGCCAGCTCGGTGAAGTACTCGGTGAGCTCCCACGGGGTGTTTCGCCAGGCGAAGTACGTGTACGACTGGGTGAAGCCGGCTTTGGCCAGCCGGTACATGACCTTGGGCCGCGTGAACGCTTCCGCGAGCAGGACGGCGTCCGGGTGCTGGCGCTTGACCTCGGCGATCAACCACTCCCAGAAAGCGAAAGGCTTGGTGTGTGGGTTGTCGATCCGGAACACGTGCACGCCCTGCGCCGCCCAGAAAAGGACGATGGACAGCAGCTCCTGCCAGAGCTCGCGCCAGCTCTCCGTCTCGAAGTCGAAGGGGTAGATGTCCTCGTACTTCTTCGGCGGGTTCTCCGCGTACTGGATCGTGCCGTCGGGCCGGTGCTTGAACCACTCGGGATGCTCACGGGTGTAGGGGTGGTCGGGGGAGCACTGAAAGGCGATGTCGAGCGCGACGTCGAGGCCGTGCTCGCCGGCCGCGAGAACCAGGTGCCGGAAGTCGTCGAGCGTGCCCAGCCGTGGATTCACAGACTTGTGGCCGCCTTCCTCCGAGCCGATCGCCCACGGGCTCCCCGG
The DNA here is from genome assembly GCA_036783075.1 of Candidatus Dormiibacterota bacterium. Lineage (GTDB taxonomy): Bacteria > Chloroflexota > Dormibacteria > Dormibacterales > Dormibacteraceae > Palsa-870. Next base: position 741 of record DAIPXW010000265.1, read on the forward strand.
CTCGTCCGGAGCGGCCTTCACCGAATTGTTGGCACCCTTGCGAAATGACCGCCCGATCGGGTGGATGGGGGGCAGGTAGAGGATGTCGAAGCCCATCCCGGCGATCTCGGGCAGGCGCCGCTCGACATCGCGGAAGGTCCCCTGAGCGCCGGCGTTTCCGGCCGACCTCGGGAACAGCTCGTACCAGGCGCTGAAGCGGGCCTGCTCCGTGTCGACCACCACCTCGAGCTCTTTCGGATAGGTCACGGCCAGGCTCTTGTCCGAATGGCGACCCATCAGCCGCGCCAGCTCGTCGCCCAGCGCGGCGGAGGCGGTTGCGCGGCCCTTGCGCACCGCGGCGGCGTACGCATGCAGCCGGTTCGAGTCGGAGCCGTCCGCGCGACCGGCGGCGGACTCGATCATGCGGGCCGCCGCCTCCAGCTCGAGGGTGACGTCCTGGCCGGCCTCCACACGCTTGGCGAACTGGTGGCTCCAGGTCTCGAAAGGGTTGACCCATCCCTGGATGGTGAAGAGGTAGCGGCCGAGCTCGGTCACCATGAACTCGCCGCGCCAGCGGTCGTTGCCCAAAAGGACCATCGGGGCGTCCGACCAGCCGGCGGAGGACTGGTGGCGCCAGCGGACCACGCAGGCGAGCGCGTCGTGCCCGTCGGCGAACACGTCAGCCTCGACCACCACCCGCTCTCCCAGCGACCGCTTGGCTGGAAAGCGGCCTCCGTCGATCTCCGGCGCGACGCTTTCGATGACCACCCGGCGGCGGCCGTCGGTAAGCCCTTCGGGTGCGGTCGAGGGCAGCACCGCCAGGCGGTCGAGGCGCCGTCTCACCGGTGCGCGGGCCACGAATCAAATGTATAGCCTCCCCCCATCAGAGCGAGCGATTGGGGTCAGGGTCTCGATCCGCCAACCCGGCGATAATTGGTCGCATGCTGAGATCGATCGACCCCGCCACCGGCCGCGAGCTGGCGACCTTCCCAGAGCTCGACGCAGCAGGAATCGATGCCGCGATCGGGCGCGCCTGGGGCGTCAGGCACGCGTGGCGCGACGCCGGCCTGGAGATGCGCACGACGCTGCTGCGCTCGGTCACGGGGGTCCTGCGGGCGGACAAAGCCCGCTATGCCGCCCTGGCCACGTCCGAGATGGGCAAGCCGATCGTCGAGGCCGAGGGCGAGGTGGAGAAGTGCGCCTGGACCGCGGGCTGGATCGCCGACAACGCGGCTCGACTCCTGGCGGACGAGCCGCTGGAGAGCACGGCCACGCGGAGCTACGTCCGGTTCCAGCCGATGGGGGTGGTGCTCGCGGTCATGCCGTGGAACTTCCCGTTCTGGCAGGCGTTCCGGGCCGCCCTCCCTGCGCTGGCCGCGGGCAACGTGATGCTGCTGAAGCACTCTTCGAACGTGCCCCAGTCAGCTCTCGCCATCGAGGAGGTCTTCCGGGAGGCGGGCGTGCCCGAAGGCGTGTTCCAGACCCTGCTCGTCGGATCGGCCGCGGTCGAGCGCATCGTCGCCGACCGCCGCGTCGCCGGCGTCACGCTCACCGGCTCTGAGATGGCCGGGTCGTTGGTGGCGGCCGCGGCCGGCAAAGCGCTCAAGAAGTCGGTCCTGGAGCTCGGGGGCTCTGACCCGTTCATCGTCCTGGGTGACGCGGACGTCACGGCGGCGGCCACCGTCGCCTGCCGGGCTCGCAACCAGAACAACGGACAGAGCTGCATCGCCGCGAAGCGCTTCATCGTCGAGGAGACGGTCGCGGACGAGTTCGAGGAGAAGCTCTCGAAGGCGGTAGGCGCGCTCAAGCTCGGCAACCCGATGGACCGCGGCAACCAGGTCGGTCCGCTGGCCCGCGCGGACCTCATCGAAGACCTCGAGCGGCAGGTCAGCGAATCGGTGAGGCTTGGCGCGCACACGCTGACGGGCGGCAAGCGCGGCGGAGGAGAGGGCTATTTCTTCGAGCCCACGGTCCTCGCCAACGTGCGGCCGGGCATGCCGGCGTATCACGAGGAGACGTTCGGTCCGGTCGCGGCGGTCATCCGGGTGAAGGACGCCGAGGATGCCCTTCGGGTCGCCAACGACACCGACTTCGGACTTGGCGCAAGCATCTGGACCGCTGATGTCGACAAGGCCATGAAGCTGGCGGAGCGCGTCGAGGCGGGCCTAGTCTTCGTGAACGGCATGGTGGCTTCCGACGCGCGCCTGCCGTTTGGCGGCGTGAAGCGCTCGGGCTACGGACGCGAGCTGTCGTCGTACGGCATCAAAGAGTTCGTCAACATCCAGACCATCTGGGTAGGCCCGGCGAAGTAGCGTCGCGGGGCGCCGCGCCGCCCTCACCCTGACCCTCTCCCGCTTCAAGCGGGAGAGGGAAATTACCTAGTTCTGCTGCGGCGCCGGAGGCTGAGCCACGACGCGCACCGTTTTGACCGCCCTGGTCTTTCCAGATTTCAGAAACTGGCGGGCCAGCACCGAGTAGCTCTCCCGCAACGCGCGGTCCGGGTCGAGGCCAAGGCTGCGCGACATCTCCGGCAGGCTGGCGAGCGGTCCCTCCAGCTCGACGAACCAGCCGAACTCGAGGACGTCGAGGGTCACCGCGACGCCGTCGAGCATCCACATCGTGCGGCGCTTGGGGTACGTCCAGGCGACCTGGAAGCCGAGCTGCATCAGCAGGTCGAGCGTGGCGTGGGCGTCCGACACGGCGATCTCGGTCTCCTCCCGGACTTTGACGAGCCCCACGAAGCGGGCTTGCCCTTTGGCCGTCAGCACTCCTCGCGGCCCGCCATCGAGCACGCGTAGGCGAAGCGTCGTCCGTCGCGTCGACTTGCCCGGGCCGTTGAACCGGTAGTTCTCCTCTCGATACCGGCCCTCCAGGTGGGCGCCCCGCTCGCGCAGCATGGCGCGCAGCCGGGTGTGGTCGCGAGGCCCCGCCACGCGGAACTTCAGCTCGCACTCGATGCTGCGATCGCGGAGAACGCGTTTGGGGCGTCGGCCGGCCACGGGTCGAGAGAGTAGCGGACCCCGGGTGCGCAGGTCTTCCAAACGGAGACCGGAGCTAGTTCGGCGTGTTCCTCGTCGTGAGCGTGTCGGTCTCGTCGCCCGCCTCTTCCGTCCCGGCGATGAGGTCGTCGTCGTCGTTCGCCGAGTAGCGATCGCGGATCTCGGCGCCGTCGGTGTCCGAGTCTCCGATCCCCTCGTCCGAATCCTCTTCGACGACCTCGCCTGCCAGCCTCGCCTCGGCGAGGAGCTGCGCGTACGCGCGCTCTGCCTGCTCACGGTCGGCGTAGTCCCAGAACTCGGTGCCTTCCGGCACC
>DAIPXW010000266.1:0-4027 GCA_036783075.1 Candidatus Dormiibacterota bacterium
CCTGCAGCGGACACCGCCTCGACCGGGTGCTGCCGGGTGACACGCGTTTGGTTTCTGCGCCGCTTTACGGCCGTTGCCTTCTTGTGGAGGCCAACCTTTGCGTGGACTGTCGGCGGTCCCGGACGGACGAAACAAGTCCAAGTTGCGACGTGATCGGGCCAAAGTCAAGTGGTTTGTTTTCCCCGAATGAGCGCGTAGCTTTCGCGCGCAGCACGCAAGGCGCACAATCACTCGGAGGAGGTCGATGATGCCTGAGCTCAGTTACGTACACGGCGCGGGAAGCGTCCCGCTGCTTGGGGAGCCGATCTTCCATAACCTGCGACGCACCGCCGCGCGAGTCGGTGACCACGAGGCGCTGGTCGTCCCACACCAGGACTATCGCTCGACGTACCGCGAGCTGGTCGACCAATGCGAGGTGGTCGCGCGCGGACTGATGTCGCGAGGCGTGCAGAAGGGAGACCGCGTGGGAATCTGGTCTCCCAATCGTTACGAGTGGGTCGTCGTTCAGTACGCGACGGCGGCGATCGGCGCGATCCTCGTCAACATCAACCCTGCATATCGCACCTCGGAGCTCGAGTACGCGCTCAACCAGTCGGGCATCAGCCTTCTCCTCCTGGCGGCGGCGTTTCGGCAGGCCGATTACAGAGCGATGCTCGCCGAGGTCAGAGCCCGCTGCCCGGCGCTGCGCGAGGCGCTGGTGCTCGAAGACGGTTGGGAGGCCCTCAAGCGAGATGCGGCCAGGACGAGCCGGGAGGAACTCCACGCGCTCGAGGAGTCTCTGCAGTTCGACGATCCGATCAACATCCAGTACACGTCAGGCACGACGGGGTTTCCGAAAGGCGCGACCCTGACGCACCACAGCATCCTGAACAACGGTTTCTTCATCGGAGAGACGCTCAAGTACTCGGATCGCGATCGCGTCTGCATCCCGGTGCCGTTCTATCACTGCTTCGGCATGGTGCTCGGCAACCTCGCCTGCACGACTCACGGCGCGACGATGGTCATCCCGGCGGAGGCGTTCGACCCCGTCGCGACCATGGAGACGGTGCAGGAGGAGAAATGCACGTCGCTCTACGGCGTGCCGACGATGTTCATCGCGGAGCTTGACCATCCGCGCTTCAAAGAGTTCGAGTTCGGAACGCTGCGAACAGGCATCATGGCCGGCTCGCCATGCCCGGTCGAGGTCATGAAGAAAGTCCAGACGGTGATGCACATTCCCGAGATGACCATCGCCTACGGCATGACCGAGACCTCGCCCGTCTCGACCCAGTGCACGACCGACGACCCGCTCGAGCGCCGCGTCTCGACCGTCGGTCGCGTGCACCCACACGTCGAGATCAAGATCGTCGACCCGGCGACCGGCGCCGTCGTGCCCCGCGGCACCGCAGGGGAGCTCTGCAGTCGCGGCTACATGGTGATGCGCGGCTACTGGAACAACGAGGAGGCAACCCGCCAGGCGATCGATCCCGCGCGCTGGATGCACACGGGGGATCTCGCGACGATCGACGCCGAGGGCTACGTCAACATCGTCGGCCGGATCAAGGACATGATCATCCGCGGCGGCGAGAACATCTACCCGCGCGAGGTGGAGGAGTTCCTGTACGGCCATCCCGACGTCGCCGACGTGCAGGTGATCGGGGTGCCCTCCGAGAAGTACGGCGAGGAGGTCATGGCCTGGGTCAAGCCGCGCGACGGTGCCAAGGTCACGGGCGACGAGCTCGCCGCTTGGTGCAAGGGCAAGATCGCGTCGTACAAGATCCCCCGGCACTGGAAGTTCGTGGACTCCTTCCCCATGACGGTCACGGGAAAGGTCCAGAAGTTCAAGATGCGCGAGGTTGCGGTAGAGGAGCTTGGCCTGGAGAAAGCAGCGGGAGTCCGGACGGCTTAAGAGGCTACTGCAGGCTCTCGTAAGGGAAGGCGGCGGCGAAAGGCTCGTAGAGGAGGAGCACCTTCTCGATGGGCAGCACGTCGCGCATGAAGATCCCGCCTGCGGCCACGCCCGCGAACCCGACGATACCCAGCCCGTCGTGCGGCGCCGTTTGCTCCGCGCTGTCCTGCATGGCGCGGAACGACTGCGTGCGGCCCGACTGGTTCGCGGTCGTGATCACCAGCTTCCAGGCCGCCGAGTAGTTCGCCGCGGGGTCCAGGCCGCCCTGGCCGGTCGTGATGCCGGCGGCGCCGGCGCCGGGCGCGGCCACGGGCTTGGGAGCCTCGCTCAGCGCCTTGGCGACCGCCGCGACCTCGGCTTCCGGGTCACCGGAAAGGGTCGGAAGCAGGCGGAGGAAGGCAGCGATCTGGCGATCGACCGGCGGCGCGGCGTGAGTGCCTGGACCCGGTAGCACCGTCGCAAAAGGGCGGTAGATCGTGGAGAACTGGGCGGGGTCCAGCTGCTCCCGGACCAGGATCGCCAGCGCGACGATCTGGGCCGATTCGAGGGCCGCGGCGGTGGCGTTGGGGTCGGGCAGCGACTTTTCGATGGCCCCCTTCGTCTGGGCGACACGGAATCCGCCGGTGAAAGCGTTCACCATCGCCTGGTCGGCGCTCGACAGCAGCCCCTCGAGCACCTGCTCGCTGGCGGCCGTCGACGTCCGCTGGCGCGAGAGGATCCGCGCGGTGGCGATCCACTCCCATTGAGCGGGCCCCAGCGCTTTGCCGGCCGCGACCAGGAACTGACCCGCTTCCGATGCGCTCAGCGGATTGCGACCTGCTCGGGAAGCAGGCCTTTAGCCCGCAGCTTTTCGATCGGGTGGTACGCGTCCACGATGCGCAAGGTGCCTGACGCCGAACGGAGCACCATCGACTGAGTGTAGGCATAGACGTCTTCGTAGCGGACACCCTTCAGGAGCTCCCCGGTCGTGATGCCGGTCGCCGCGAAGAATATGTCGTTGCCCGAGCACAGGTCGTCGAGGCAGAGCACCTTGTTCACGTTGTGACCTTCTTTGACCGCCATCTGCCTCTCGTGCTCATCGCGGAGGTGCAGCTTGGCCTGCATGTCCCCCCCGAGGGTCTTGATGGCGCAGGCGGCCAGCACGCCTTCGGTCGCGCCACCCGAGCCCATCATGCAGTGGATGCCGGACCTGGTCTCGAGCGCCGCCTCGAGCGCCCCGGCGACGTCGCCGGCGGTGATGAGCTTGATCCGGGCTCCGACATCCCGGATCTGCGCGATCACCTCTTTGTTCCTGTCGCGGTCGAGCACGACAACGCTGAGCTCCTGCACGGGAAGTCCTTCCGCCTTGGCGATCCGGCGCAGGTTCCACTCCACGGGCATCTCCAGGTCGATCACGCCCCGCGCCCTCCGGCCGACGACGAGCTTCTGCATGTAGTGGACGTGCGTGGTGAACATCGTCCCGCGCTCCGCCAGGGCCACGACCGAGATGGCGCCCGGCAGGCCTGACGCGGTCAGGCTCGTGCCTTCGATCGGGTCGACGGCGACGTCCACCTCAGGCTCCATGCCGTTCCCGATCTGCTCGCCGAAGTACAGCATCGGGGCCTCATCCTTCTCGCCTTCGCCAATGACGACCGTCCCGCGCATGTCAACCATCCCGAGGGCGGTGCGGATCGCTTCCACGGCGCGACCGTCGGCGGCCTCCTTGTTACCCCTTCCCTGAAGCGGGGCCGCGGCCAGCGCGCCGGCCTCGGTGACACGGAGCAGCTCGAGCGCGAGGTTGCGGGTGCTTTTGGGCTCGTCGATCATCGGGCTCCCAAGGGTATCCGAAGCGTCAACCGATACCGCGCCGGCGGATCGGAAGCTTGTCCGCTTCGACCACCAGGTCCTTCTTGCTCGCCAGGCGGCGTTCGCCGGTCTTGTCGATGTAAACGCACGTCCGCTCGAGAACGGCGGTGACCCGGACCCTCGTGCCGCCGAGGCTGGCGTCGAAAGCGTCGATCAACACCTCGTCCTCGTCGAGCTCGACCTCGCTGAGGGGCCGCGGACCGCCGGGCCTGACCTTGGTGGACAGCTCGAGCTTGGGAGTGGGCCCGTGGGGCGGGCCGGGCTTGATCGTGAGCCGAGAGGTAGCGGAGCCGG
>DAIPXW010000267.1:0-4022 GCA_036783075.1 Candidatus Dormiibacterota bacterium
GTGCACGGCCGCCGGGTGACGCTGACGGGCGCCGCGCCTGAGGCCGCGAGGGCCGGAGGCGACATTCAGCCCGAGATCGAGGTCAGCCACCCCGAGCTCGTCGAGGCGCTGCATCCCGGCGACCACGTGCTGCTCGACGACGGCCGGATCGAGCTCGTCGTGCGCTCCACGACCGGCGGACGCGCCGAGTGCTCCATCCTTCGGGGCGGGCTGCTGGGAGAGCGCAAGGGCGTCAGCGTTCCCGGGCGAGCGCTTCCGCTGCCCGCTCTGACTGAGAAGGACCTGGAGGACCTGAAGCTAGCGGTCGAGCTGAACGTGGACTACGTCGCGCTTTCGTTCGTGAGGCACCCGGAAGACGTTCTCGAGTGCCACCGGCGCCTCGGCGTGCTCGGGTGCCGGGCGCCGGTGATCGCGAAGCTCGAGAAGCTGGAGGCGATCCGCAACCTCAGCAAGATCCTCGAGGTCGCCGACGCCGTGATGGTCGCGCGGGGCGACCTCGGAGTGGAGCTGAAGCTGGGAGATCTGCCGGCGGTGCAGAAGGAAGTGATCGATCGCGCCAACCGCGCCGGGGTGCCCGTCATCACCGCCACCGAGATGCTCGAGTCCATGGTGACCTCGAACCGGCCCACCCGCGCCGAGGCGTCGGACGTCGCGAACGCGATCTGGGACGGCACCGACGCCGTGATGCTTTCGCAGGAGACCTCGATCGGGGCGCACCCGGTGGAGGCGGTGAAGGCCATGTCGCGGATCTGCCTGTCCGCGCAGCGCCACCCGGCTTTCCAGAGGGCCCGGCAGGTCTGGCGCGAGCCCGGACAGGTGGGGAGCGCGATCGCTCACGCCGCGGCGACCACGGCGGACGAGCTCGGCGCACGGGTCATCATCGCGTTCACCGAGTCAGGGACCACGGCGCTGAGGTGCAGCAAGGCGCGCCCGAACGTGCCCGTCGTCGCCGCCAGCCCCCACCCGGAGGTGCTGCGGAGGACGGCGCTCTACTCGGGGGTGATACCGCTGCTCGTCAGGCCTGGCGGCGACACCGACCAGATGGTCGCGAACGCCACGGAGGCGGTGAGGCAAAGCGGCCTGGTCCGGCCGGGTGACCGGGTCGTGGTCGTGGCCGGCGTCCCGGTCGGCAGACCGGGCCAGACGAACCTGCTCAAGGTGGAGACGGTTTAAGCGGCTTCCCTAAGACGTCTTATGGCGGGCCCGACCCACCAAAATGAGGGCGTGGCGCCCGCCTCACAAGGACTGCTCGGCCGCATCAAACGCGCCAACGACGACGCCCTGTACCGTTTCGGGCCGAACACGGCCGAGGTCGAGGCGTTCATCAACGCGGTGTCGCAGCTCACGCCCTGGCAGTGGAGGCAGGTCCTGGCGGCCCGGCGTCTGGTGGCGTCGGTCACCAAGGAGGGCGGCGCGGAAGGCGGGAAGGCCGGCGAGTCGGCGCGTTCGATCCGGGCCTCCATCATGAACAGCGAAGGCCGCATGTCTGAGCCGATGGCCAACGCCGGCGGGGTGCTCTTCGACATGCTCGTGAGAAAGAGCGACGAGAAGCAGGTCGCGGCCTGGCAGGCGATGTCAGCGCTCGTCATGCGCTCTCACCTTCCGGCGCTGAAGTTCGCTGCTCACTACGCCCCCTTCGCAGGTCTGGTCCCGCTTGCCGGCTCCGACGTGCTCGACCCGGTGACGCGTCGGTTCCTGGTCAAGCTGGAGAAGCTGTCGGCGGCCCAGTGCGAAGCCTTGGCGCGACGTCTGCGCATCGACCATTCCGCCTCGCACGCACTGCTGCAGGCGGTGGCCAAACACCCAGAGGTGAAGAGCGAGGAGTCGGTCGCCATGGCGGCTTTGACCGTCATCGCGGCCCACCTCAGCGGTGACTCGGGCTGGGCCGCCGTGCGGACGGCGGTGCACGGCGGGCGCGTCCTGGGCTGCATGGCCGACCTGACCAGGCAGCAGGTGGAGGAGCTGTGGGCGCCGCTCGAAGGGGTGATCCCGCTGGACTCGCTTGAGGAGGAGGATGACAACGCCGGCGCCCGCGTGAAGGCAGCCGTCAGCACCGCGATCAAGACGATCAAATCACCGAGAGCGCGCAACCCGGCCGCGACCCCCGCCAAGGCGCCGGCCCCCTATGGCCCGAACACCGCCGAGGTGGCCGCGTTCATCAAAGCGGTGGCCGAGCTGACCCCGATCCAGTGGCTGCGCGTGCTCGACCGCCGGAAGCTGGTTGCCAGCGTGACGCGCGAGGGAAGCGCGGAACCTGCAGGGGTCGTCCGTTCCATCCTGGCCGCGATCGAGGGCACCCGCGAGCTCGACACGTTTGAGCGCTGCCGCGCCTTCGCCGCCGTCGAGCGCGCCGGTTACGCGATCGAGTCGCACGCGCGGCAGAAGCATGCCGAGGGCGCGCATCACGCCACGCCTGACGACCAGCTGGCGCAGATGTACGCGCCGTTCGGGCGCTCGATCGAGTCCGCGGAGATCAACGGAGCCGGGTTCGCCCGCAAGCTGGCTTCGCTGAGCAAACACGACTGGCAGAAGGTGGCGTCGGCCGCGCCGGAGGCGAACGAGGAAGCGGTGGCGCCGCTGGTGAATGCCGGCACGGCTCTCGTCGACTTTTTCGGCGGCCGCTCGGACGACGAGGCCGTCGCCGCGTGGCACGCGGTGTCGGCGCTCGTGCGGCGCCACCACCTGACGCCGATCAAGTTCGCCGCGTCGTACGCGCCGTTCGCCTCCGCGATCCCGGTCACCAGTCCCCGGGCGCTCGGTGCCATGGTGTCGCGCTACGTCACTGCGCTGGGCCGGCTCGGAGCCAGCCAGTGCGCCGTCCTGGCGCAGGAAATGCAGGTCGACGCCGCCGCCGCCGCCGCGCTCTCGATGGCGACGGTCGACGGCGGCGCCAGGCAGGCGGAGGAGGCGGCGGCGCTCGCAGCCGTGGTCACCGTTCCGATGCGCCTCGTGGGGAGCGACGGCTGGGCCGCCGTGAAGAGCGCCACATTCGGAGGCAAGGTGATCGGGTCGCGGGCCCGCCTGAGCTCCGAGCACCTGGCTGCCCTGTGGAAGCCGATCCAGCCCGCGATCCCTCTGTCGTCGCTCGGGTCGCAGCCGCGGCCGAAGCGCTGAGGGAACAGCCCGTTTCGCCGATCGCTTACATTCAAAGAGATGGCGACGGCGAAACGTAAGACGGCGAGGGCTACTTCCCGGCCCCGACCCTGGCCCGGCTCCTCGAGGCCGCGCGCGCCCAAGTTCGGCAGCGTGCTGGTCGTGTCAGCTCACCCTGACGACCCGGATTTCGGCGCGGGAGGCTCGATCGCCAAGCTGGCCAAGGACGGCGCTCGGGTCACCTATGTGATCGTCACCGACGGTTCGCAGGGCGGCGAGGACCCGATGCAGAAGGACTCCGAGCTGGTCGCGATCCGGCAGAAAGAGCAGAAGGCGGCCGCCAGGGTGCTGGGCGTCAAGAAGGTCGAGTTCCTCGGCTATAAAGATGGGCACCTGTCGCCCGACCTGAAGCTGCGCCACGACATCGTGCGCATGATCCGGAAACACAAGCCCGAGCTGGTCATCACACATACGCCGGGGCGCGTGCTCGATGGTCCGATGGGCGGCTCGCACCCGGATCACCTTGCCGTGGGCGAGGCGACGATGGCTGCGGTGTACCCGGACTCTCGCAACCCGCGCGCCTTTCGGAGCCTGCTCAAGGAAGGCCTCCAGCCCCACGAGGTCAAAGAGGTCTGGATCCCGTTCTGGACGTCGGGCGATCACCTGGTCGACATCAGCTCGACGCTCGACCTCAAGATCGCGGCCCTGCGCAAGCACAAGAGCCAGGTCGCCAAACCCGGACAGGAGTGGGATTTCGAGAAGTTCATGCGCAAGCGCCACCGCGAGGTGGGGAAGAGAGGCGGTTTCCGTTACGGGGAGTCTTTCAAGAGAATCACCGTCTAGGCCGTCCAGGCGCGTCGCACGCCATGCCAGATCACCTCGGCCCACGCCGCGTACTGCGTGTCGCCGGGATGGAGGCCGTCGTCTGA
>DAIPXW010000268.1:0-4021 GCA_036783075.1 Candidatus Dormiibacterota bacterium
GTCGCGGTCGGGGTGAATTGGGTCCAGTTGGTCCCGTCCCACTCCCACGTGTCTGCCATGCGCTGTCCGGAGACGCGGCCGCCGAACAGCACGACGCGGCCAAGACCGGGGTCGTACGCCATCGCGGCTCCGAAACGAGGAGAAGGCGAATTGGCGGGCGTCATGTGAGTCCAAGTGAGGCCGTCGTACTCCCACGTATCGCCGAGTTCGGTGGATCCGGGGCCACCACCGCCGAAAAGGACGACGCGTCCGCGGGTCGAGTCGTAGGCCATGGTCGTCCACAGCCGCGCCGAAGGCGCTGTCGAAAATGTCCTCAGTGTCCAGTTGGCCCCGTCCCACTCCCAGGTGGCCGCGCTGTCCCCGGCGGGCGCGCCACCTCCGAACAGGACGGAAATGTGGCGATTGGCGTCGAAGGCCATCGCGGGGCCGACAAGCGCTGGGGGCGAGGTCGCAGGGGTGCGTTGAACCCAGTTGACGCCGTCGAACTCCCAGGTGTCCGAGAGATTGGAAAACGCGGAGTTGCCGCCGCCGAACAGCACGGTCCGGTTGCGGGCCGAATCGAAGGTCATGGCCGCGAACTCGCGGGCCGGCGGAACCTGGCTAGTGCTCACCGGACCCCAGTTCAGGGATGTCGGACTGGCTTGAGCGACCACCGCAGCGCCGGTCACGCCGAAGATCGCCGCACCGACGAGGACGGAGAGTTTTCGGAACCATGAGCTTGTCATGAGCCGCCGACCCTAGACCTACCTGGACGTAAAGTCAATGACTTAGCGCCGGCTTTACGCCCCGCGGGTCGCGTTTAGAGTTGAGAATCGCCGTGGCGCAAGCGTGCGAGCTTCGGGCCGCTGCGCCGCGAAACCAAAACGCTCGCCCGCACGTCTAAGCCTTGACGATGCGTGGGGTGAAGCTGTTCACGTTTGGGCTGGCGCTTCTCGTCCTGCTCGCCGCATGTGGCGGCGGTCCTGGGTCGGCGGCCGCCCAGCTCAGCTGCAGCCTGCCGGTCATCACGTGGACGCGGAACGGCGGAAGCACCGCCACCCAGGACGGCTTCATCTCGGTGCCGTCGGGCGCTTTCCGGCCCGACCCAACCGCCGCCGGGCCAACTTACGATCGCGCATATCAGCGCTGGCTGCCGGTTCTCGGTTCGCAGGTGCTGCCTGACGGTTCAACGTACGCCTACGAGGTGGAGCTGCAGGATCGCCCCGGCTACCAGGTTCACGTGGTCCAGGTCGCGAGCGGCGCCGACAAGATGATCTACGACATGCCCTACGACAACGCCTACTCCATCCTCGCGCTCGAGCCGGAAGGCATCTACCTTGTCCCGATCCTCCACCGCAGCGGGGTGCCGACCGGACTCTGGCTGCTCAGCTCGACCCAGGCGACGCTGACGGCGGTTCCCGGGGCTTCGGATCTGAGCTGGCAGGTCATCGACCGAGGGGCGGCGTGGGGCGGCCCGGTTGGCGGGGACAGCCTCGACCGCCTGGACCTGGCCACCGGCACGCTCACCACCTGGTTCCACCATGACATCGCGCCACAGCCGGGCATCGGGTCCAGCTACGGCCCATCCGTCGTCGGGTTCGACCTCTCGGGCCATCCGTTGGTGGAGCTGTATCCACCGGTTGACACGACCGCCTCGCCCGCACGGACAACGCCGGTCCCGGAGCTGTGGCTCGTGAGCGGGCCAAGCGTGGGCGCAAAGCTGGCAGGCATCTCGCTGCCTGGTGAGGGCCAATTCGTGCAGGTCGGTGTGACCGACTCACATGGGGCGTGGCTGGTGGGCTCTGACGGTTTCTACCTCTATACGGATAAGGGATTCATGCGAGCCGCGCCCATGCCGCCTGGTCCAATAGGCAACCTCGCGATTGCCGGCGGGTGTGCCTGAGGGCTCGACCTGGCCGCCTTTAACATCTTGGGGTGACCCGCGCTGTCGAGGAGCTGAACCGCCGGATGCTCCGCGCGCGTGACGAGATCGACCGCGCCTACGCCGAGCCGCTCGACGTCCCCAACCTCGCGGCGGTCGCGCACGTCTCGGAGGCGCACTTCATCCGGACGTTCCGGGCCACTTTCGGCGAGACGCCCCACCGCTACCTGCAGCGCCGGCGAGTCGAGCGCGCGATGTTCCTGCTCCGGGAAACCCGGGCCAACATCACCGACGTCTGCCTGGACGTCGGGTTCACCAGCCTGGGCACGTTCAGCCGCACCTTTCGGGACGTCGTCGGCATGAGCCCGACCGAGTACCGCGACCGCGGCGACGTCTTCGCGGTGCCGACCTGCTTCTCGATGAGCTGGATGAGACCGAGCAGTTTCGGAGAAGCCAGGGCGAAAACCGGGACCTAGCATCGGATTCGTCCACGTACGAAAATGAAGGAGGAAATCGCGGTGTACAAGACGATCAACATGTCGCACATCTTTGTTCTCGACCAGGACAAGGCCCTCGACTTCTACGTCAACAAGCTGGGCCTGGAGGTCAGCAACGACATGGACCTTGGGTTCATGCGCTGGTTGACCGTCCGCGTGCCCGGAGACCCGAGCCGCGACGTCCTGCTCGAGAAGCCGGGGCCGCCCTCGATGGATGAGGCGACGGCGAACCAGGTTCGCGAGCTGGTCTCGAAAGGCGCCACCGGGTTCACGCTCGGACTCACCACATCCGACTGCCGCAAGACCTATGAGACGCTCAAGGCGCGAGGAGTCGAAATCACCTCAGAGCCGACCGAGCACTTCTACGGCACCGACTTCGGGCTGCGTGACCCGTTCGGTAACAACATCCGCATCGTCGAGACGGCCAGCGTGCCGAACGGCCTGCCCAGGACGCTCGAGCCGCCGCCGGCGAAAGCGGCGAAGGCGTAGAAGGCACGATGAGATTCCGGGCCGAGATCCTGCAGTCCGGCAAGACCGCCGCAGGCATCGAAGTTCCGGCGAAGGTGGTGGCCGCACTCGGCACGAGCAAGCGGCCACCAGTCCGCGCCACGATCAACGGCTTCACCTACCGCAGCAGCGTGGCCTCGATGGGTGGAAAGTTCATGCTGGGCGCGCCTCCCGAGTTTCGCGAGGGCGCGAAAGTGGCGGCCGGCGACACCGTTGACGTCGACCTCGAGCTGGACACCGAACCCCGCGAGGTCGCCGTGCCCGCCGACCTGGCCCAGGCGCTGGCCCGCAATGCGAAGGCCAAGAAGTTCTTCGAAGGGCTGTCCTACAGCAACAAGCGGAGGCTGGTGACCCCGATCGTAGAGATCAAGAGCGCAGAGACACGCGCGCGGCGCATCGCCAGAACAGTCGACATGCTGAGCGAGGGCCGGAGCTAGGCCCGCCAACCCCTATGACGGATGTCAGGGTTGGGCTACTTGTCTCTGCCGGTGTCGCCGATCGCGGCCTGGGCCGCCGCCAGGCGCGCCACCGGCACGCGGAACGGGCTGCACGACACGTAGTTCAAGCCGAGCTTGTGGCACAGGTGGATCGACTCGGGGTCTCCCCCGTGCTCGCCGCAGATCCCGATCTCCATTCGCGGCCTCGTGGCGCGCCCCTCTTTCACGGCTAGCGCCATCAACCTGCCGACGCCGTCCTGGTCGATGGTCTCGAACGGGTTGCGCGGCAGGATCTTCTGCTCCAGGTAGCGGACGATGAAATGCCGCTCGGCGTCGTCGCGCGAGTAGCCGAACGTCATCTGGGTGAGGTCGTTGGTGCCGAAGGAGAAGAACTCCGCCTCTTTGGCGATCTCGCCCGCGGTGAGGGCGGCGCGCGGGATCTCGATCATGGTGCCGAACTTGTACGGCACCCGAACGCCCTTCTCTTTCTGGACCTTCTCCGCGACCGGCTTCAGCTGCTGGTGCACGAAGTGCATCTCGGCGAGGGTGCCGACAAGCGGGATCATGATCTCCGGCCGCGCGTCGACCCTGCGCTTGCGCAGGTTGCAAGCCGCCTCCATGATCGCCCGCACCTGCATGCGCGTGATCTCCGGGTAAAGGATCGACAGGCGCACGCCGCGCAGGCCCAGCATCGGGTTCGCCTCGTGCAGCTCCTCGAC
>DAIPXW010000269.1:0-4017 GCA_036783075.1 Candidatus Dormiibacterota bacterium
GTTGATGAAGAAGATCCAGTGCCAGTTCGCCCACTGGGTCAGAGCGCCACCGGCGAGCAGGCCGATCGCCCCTCCGCCCGCGATCACGAACGTGAAGACGCTCATCGCCTGGGCGCGCTCGGCCGGCTTCGTGAACTCGGTGACGATGATGGCGACGATCACGCCGCCCGAGAGCGAGCCGCCGAGGCCCTGCAGGAAGCGTCCGATCACCAGCTCGGTCGCGCCGTGCGACATCCCGCTCGCCACGGAGGCGAGGGTGAACACCGCGACGCCCGCCAGGAAGACCCTCTTGCGGCCGATCAGGTCGCCGGCCCGGCCGGCCACCAAAAGGAAGCTGCCGTACGCGATCAGGTAGCCGTTGACCACCCAGGTCAGGTCGGCCTGGGTGAACTGCAGATCGTGCTGGATCGACGGCAGCGCGACGTTCACGATCGTCGAGTCGAGCATGATCATCAGCTGGCCGAAGCAGACGACGACCAGGGCCAGCCAGCGTCGGCGGGCGGTCGACACCGTCTCGTAAACACTTTTGTGGATTTTCATACTGCCTCCTTAGACGAACCGGACTGCGGGACGATCACTATAACAGGAACATGATAGTCCCTATTCCCTGGACTATCTGATAGGTTTGGATAGTTAAAGAAGCGGTGATAAGATCAATGGAAATGAAGAAAGTGGAGAGACAAGCGGAGCCGGGGGTTGTTTCCCTGATCTCTCAGCTCAACAAGGCGCTGCACCGCCGGTCGACCGAGGAGCTTCTGGGTATGCGCCTGAAGCCTTACATGGCCCTTGGCTTCATCCGGGACCACCCGGGGGCAACTCAGCAGGAGTTGGAATCGGCTTTGTTCATGGACGCCAACAGCGTCGTGATCGTGCTCAACGAGCTGGAAGCCGCCAACTACTCGATCCGGCGCCGCGATCCCCTGGATCGCCGGCGGCACCTGGTCGAGCTGACCACGGCCGGACGCCACGCGCTCGAGCGGGCGGACAAGGCGCGCGAAACCCTCGAGGACGAGGTGCTCGCCCCCCTTTCGGCCGAGGAACGCCGGACGCTCCAGAGCCTGGTCACACGGGTCCTGGAAGGCATGCTGCAGCCAGCTCCTCAGGGCGGGCCTGGCCGCTAGTCCTTGTTTTCGAGCCCTTCTCGGAGGCGCTTGGCGGAACCCACCGCGCTCCGGACCCGGCCTCTTGACGAGCGCCGATACCTCTTCACCAGGGCGTCGTGGGTCGCGACAGCCTCCGGCGCGCGGCCAAGCGCCTCCAGAGCCACACCCTTCGTGAGCATGGCCCATGCGACCTCTTCCTCGATTCCGGCATCCTCGGCTCCGAGGTATCTATCCACCGTGCGATCGACGTCGGTGAGGGCGGCCTCCGAGTGGCCTGAATCCACAAGCGCGGCGGCCCTATGCCTGAGGGCCGCCGCCAACGCCTCCTGCATATGTATTGGAGTGCCCGCCGACGCCGCTGACTCCCACCACCGCTGGAGCACGACATCGAACATCTCAGCCTCGTAACACCGTGCCTTCCAGGGCGTTTGCAGCGCGGTCCTCAGTCATCGGACTCGGCGATGCATCGAGTAACGAGGGTCGGCGAAGAGCACCGGGCGCCCGGGCAACGGTGAGGGCACGATCGTGAAGCGGGGTTGACGGACGCTGGACCGCGGCCATCATTTTCGACGGCTATCAACGACAGTGGATCTACGGCAAGACCCGACGTGACGTATCCGACCGTTTGAGGAAGATCCGGAGCGACGTCGCTGAGGGCCGGCCACTGATGAATGACCGACTCACGGTCGCGGAGTACCTGAACCGCTGGCTGTACGAGGTCGCAAAACAGCGCACGCGGCCCATGACGTGGCGCGGTTACGAGCACCTCGTTCGACTCCACATCCTCCCCACCCTGGGACGGGTGCGATTGGCCAAGCTCACCCCACAGCATGTCCACTCGCTGGTCACACAGAAAGTGCGTGAAGGACGGCTGTCGCCGCGGACGATCCAGTACATGCACTCAGTCCTGAGAGCGTCTCTCAAGCTCGTCCAAGGTGTTCACCCGCGAGTCGTGATGGAGACTCTCGGCCACAGCCAAATCAGCTTGACGATGAATACGCACAGCCACGTCCTGCCAGCCCTGCAACGCGAGGCCGCCGATCGCATGGAGGCTGTGCTCAGCGGCCCCTGACATCAAGCATCATGGACAGGCCGCCATGGAAGACATCGTCGCAATCAGAGTCAAGCTGACCTCGGGCACCTCGAGGCACTTCCTCACGTAGGGGCGAAGCCGCCGGCTCCGCCGAGGCGCACGACGACAAAGCTGGCGAATCCAAGAGCGGCCAGGTAGGTAACGGGGACCCCAGTTTTCCCCTGATTGTCATCTGCCAGCGTGCGGTGCCGCGGCGGGTAGTTGCACCGTGACACAGAGCCCGCCAGCGGTCCGGGGGGTGAGGGTGAGGGTTCCGTCGTGTGCTTTGGTGATGCTTTCCACGATTGCGAGGCCAAGGCCGACACCTGCGTGGTGGGTGCGTATGCGTTCGGTGCCGCGAAGAAACGGCTCGACAAGCGTGGAAACTAACTCTGGGGTGAGCTTCTCGCCGGTGTTCTCGACACTGAGCACCACATTCTTGGGGTGAACGCTGGTCGTGACCCACACGGTGCCCTGTTCAGGCAGATTGTGGACGATCGCGTTGTGCACGAGGTTTGTAGTCAACTGCAGCAGGAGCGCGTGTGAGCCGATGGTGGGGGTCATTTCACCGGAGGTTTCGATGGTGACGCCATGTTCTTCTGCGAAGGGGAGAAGCGTCTCAGTGGCTTCGTCCGCTATGAGTGACAGGTCGACGTCGCCTCGGGTGAAAGACCGCTGATTGGCGCGGCTGAGCACGAGCAATGCTTCAGTGAGGTCGATCGCTCGGGTGTTGACGGCGTGGAGGCGGTCGACAAGCACGCCGTTGTCTCCATTCAGGTCGTTGCGCGCCACGTCAAGAAGCGTCTTCGTGGTCGCCAGTGGGGTGCGTAGTTCGTGGGAGGCGTTGGCTGCGAATCTCTGCTGTTCGGCGATGTGTGCTTCGAGCCGCGCGAGCATGGTGTCGAAGGCATCGGCGAGTTCGCGGAACTCATCTCTGCGGCCCGGTAGCCGGATTCGGTAAGAGAGCGATCCGGTCGCGGCCATGCGTGTGGCGTCTGTGATTCGGGCCAGGGGAGCAAGCATGCGGCCGGCGAGAATCCACCCTCCCAGGAGACCGAATACCAGCAGGAACGCGAGCACGATGGCCGCGGCCGGGGCAAAGCCGTGCAGGGGGTCGGAGCGGTTGGACAACGAGGGCATGGAAGTGAAGATCACACCGTGGGGCAAATAACGGAGTAGGAACACCCACACGGCCGCGAGCATCACGGTACCTGCGAGCATGAGGAAGCCGGCGTAGCTGAGGGTGAGTTTGAGGCGAACGCTCAACCCAGGCGCCCTATCCACGCTCGCCTCCCCCGCCTCCGGCGTCCGGTCCTGTATCGATGCGGTAGCCGACGCCGGCGACGGTGGCGATGATCCCGGGTTCGCCGAGGCGTTTGCGCAGTGCCGAGACAGTGATGCGCACAGCGTTGGTCAATGGGTTTGCGTTCTCATCCCACGCCCGTTCCAGCAGCTCTTCGGCGCTGACGACACCGCCCTCGGCAGTGACGAGAACTTCGAGCACTGCGAACTGCTTCCGGGTGAGCGCGACGTAGCGGCCGTCGCGGTAGACCTCGCGGCGGAACGGATCCAGACGCAGACCTGCGATCTCTCGCACCGGTGGCCTGTTGTGGGCGCGCCTGCGGTCGAGGGCTCTGAGCCGGAGCACGAGCTCTTGGAGTTCGAAGGGCTTGGTTAGGTAGTCGTCGGCGCCGAGTTCGAACCCGGTGGCCTTGTCGTCGAGCCGGTCGGCAGCGGTGAGCATGAGGATCGGCATGCCGTTGCCGGAGGCGACGATGCGTCTGGCGATCTCGTCGCCGGAGGGCCCGGGAATGTCGCGGTCGAGGACGGCGATGTCGTAGG
>DAIPXW010000270.1:0-3996 GCA_036783075.1 Candidatus Dormiibacterota bacterium
AGCCCACTGGCCCATCTTTTTTCGCAGTCCTCAGATCGGGAGCTCGCGGCGGCTTGGCCGGCCCGCGGCCTGACCAAGAGCGCGGGCGATCAACGGCAATGCCAGTCCAAGCAGCGCCGCGCTCGTGACCAGCGCAGCCCGAATCGAGACCTGCGAGCCGATCGCGCCGAGGAACGGTCCCCCTGTTATCTGGCCGAGAGCGTCGGCCTGCCCTTCCACCGAGAAAAGGGTCGCCCGGTTGGCGGAGTCCAGCGAGCGGTTGAGCCATGCACGCTTGACCGGTCCGAACACCTGCCCCATCACAGACGCCACCCATAGAAAGACGATCGCCAAGGCGAGGTTGGTGGCAAGCGCAAACCCGGCCAGCATCACCGCTCGGACCGCCGTGAAAGCGAAGAGTGATCGAGTGACGAGCCTATGGTCTTCCAGATCGAGGTACCTCTTGACGACCTGCGTGGCGACGATGCCGATCAAGGCGGAACCGCCACCGATGAGGCCGAACCACAGGACCGGGGAGAGCCCGGCGAGGCTCGGGAGCCCGACGTCCTTGATGAAGTGGATTTGCCAAAGGCGGTCCACCCCTTCGCTGGAAAGGCCCCCGACGACCGTGATCGCGAGGATGGTTAGGATCAGAGGCCGCCGGCGAATCGAGGCCAGTGAAGATCGAATACCACCGGCCATACGCGCCACGCCCCCACCTTGCCGGGGGATTGCTTCGAAACCTTCCTCCGTCATCGCAAAGAAGAGATAGATCGCCAGGGGCAGAAACAGAAGACCTCCGACCAGGATCGGCAAGTTGAGCCGGATGCTTGCAAGGCCGACCGCCACGAAGATGCCCACCAGGCTTGCGACCTGGGAAAACTGCGAGCCTCGAAGGAAGAGCTGGCCGGCCGGGGCCTCCCCTACCTCGTCGGTTATCCAGGCGTCGTCGGCGCCGTTCGCGAACGTTATCCCGACTCCCCAGATGACCTGGGCCAAGGCAATCGCCCAGAACCGAGGGACCAGGCCCTCGAGGATGAAGCCGGCGCCGACGAGCGTGTATCCGGCGGCGACCGCCCAGCGCCGGCTGTACGCGTCCGCGAACAGACCCGTCGGAACCTGGAAAACGAGGCAGGTGAGCTCGAGCACCGAGCCGACCAGGAGCAGGCGCAGCGGATCGAGGTGCGCGACCTCCACCTGGTACACAAGGTTGGTCGTCGCGACGACCGTGAAGAAGAAGGACACGCCCACGCACAGGACGAGATAGACGAACGTCGGGTCTTTGGGACGGATGAACAACTGAAGGATCTCCTCCCGCCGGCGCGATGGCACGGCGAATCAACGGTGAGGTCGGGAGATCCAGCAGATGGGCCCGGTAGCCGGAGGCTAGAGGTCTCCCGCGACGTCACAGACGCTCGCGGGTGCTCTCATGCGCGGAATCCTAAGGCATGAGGCGCCTGCATGGTCGGGGCTCGACACTGCGCGGCGGACGGTGTTCGGAGGACTAACAGGCCTAATGGACCTCTCGGGCAGGACCCTCTGGCAATTGGCGGCGGGCCGGCGCTGGTGCAAATTGAGCCCGGAGGTGTGCACATATGAGGCTCACTAGGCTCACTTGGCGAGACGCCGTTTCGACCGTACTTGTGCTGGCCGGCCTGGCGATGGCGCTGTCGGTCATCGAGGGGTGGGGCTGGCCGCTTCTCGGCGGAGTGCGTGAGGGGATCGTCGCCGCCGGGATCGCCGGCGTCGCGGCGTGCCTGCTCGGTTCGCCGCTCGAGAAGTCGTACTTCTCCGATCCGTTCGGGCTGGTCACGACGATCATCGGGATGGCCGTGATCGGGATCGCGATCGTTGGAGGACTGATCCTCGGCACGGAAGAGTTCCTCCTGATGCTGATGCTGGTCATCGGCATGCTGTGGGTGCTGGCCACGGTGCGCCACGCGGTGGAGGGCGCAGCTCCCGAGGCCGCGCTCGAGGGCACAGCCGCCTCACCTTTGGGGAAGCGGTCGTTCGGCTAATCGGAAAGCGCGTGAAAGAGAATCCGCCGGGTTAGAACGCGAACCCGGCGGCTTCTTTTCGCCCGGCGAAACGTCCGCTCGGCGAAAGCCATCGGGTGGCGTGCCGCAAACTAGCCATGTGTTTGCGAGCTCCAACTATCCACCCGACCAGGCCGCCGCCGAACGTTTTATCTCCGAGATGAGGCACGGGACGCTGATCGCGTGCGCGGCCGACGGCTACCCGCAGGTGAGCATCCTTCCGTTCGTCAAGACCGGCGATGCGATCGAGCTCCACTGCGTGCAGGCCGACCCGACTTTCGAGGCGGTCAAGGCCACCCCTCGCGTGAGCTTTTTCGTGTCGGACTTTCTCGCGTGGTCGCCCCACGACTGGGTCGACAAAAAAGACGCCGGCCGGGCCACGCTCCACTTCCGGGCCGTCGCATTCGAGTGTGACGTCGAGAGGGTGTCGACCGATCCCGAGGACGTCGCCGGAGCCCTCAGCCGCCTGCTGGCCGCGTATGAGCCGCGGGCCACTTACGAACCTGTGTCGATGGGCGAGTTCTACGGCGCGCGCCTGCGACGCCTCGCGACCATCCGGCTTCGCGTGGTCCGCAGCCACGTCAAGTTCAAGACCGGCCCGGCGGGTACAAACGCGACAAAGCAGAGGATTGCGGACCGGCTGCGCGAGCGCGGCGAAGGCGGCGACCTCCGGGCCGCGGAGATCATCGAGGCGTACCTGGCCTCCCCGCACAAGCCTTGAACGCGGCCGAATTCAGACTTCGGCCGGCGCGAGGGCCTCGGACAGGAACTCGAAGAGACGGTCGTTGTGCCCGGGCAGGTTGTCGTGTCCGAAGTCGGGGTAGAGAACCATCTCCTTCTGGGATTTGATCTTGTTGTAAGCGGCGAACTGCGTGGACGGCGGGCAGATCGTGTCCATCAGCCCGGTGGTCATCTGGACCCGCGCTTCGATTCGATCCGCCAGGTGTTGAACGTCTATGTAGCCGAGGCGCGTGAACGCTTCATCCGCGCGCTCATGAGTCGGGTCGAAACGGGTGAAGTAGTAGGTCAGCTCCTCGTACGCATCCTTGGCCAGGTCCATCTCCCACACCCGCTTGTAGTCGCACAGGAAGGGGTACACGGGAGCGGCGCGCCAGATTCGTGGTTCGAGCGCTGCGCAGGCGAGGGTCAGCCCCCCACCTTGCGAGGCACCTGTCACGCACACCCTTTTCTCCGCGACCTCCGGAAACTCCATGACGACCCTGGCCAACCTCACGGTGTCGAGAAAGACCTGCCTGAAGAACAGCTGGTCGGGGTCGCCGCTCAGCCCTCGGATGATGTGACCGCGGAGCGTGGTCCCGGCCACGCCACCCACGTCCTCCGACAACCCTCCCTGGCCGCGGACGTCGAGCGCCGCGACCACGAACCCCTGGGCCACCCAGGCGAGCTTGTCGTACCAATCCCAGGCGCTCATCGAGTAGCCGTGGAAGCGCAAAAGCGCGGGATGCGGCCCTGCAGACCGAGGTCGGATGTACTGGGAATGGACCCTGGCGCCTCCGGCTCCGGTGAACCACAGATCGAAGCATTCGGCGAAGCGGGCAGGGTTGGGATGCGGTGTCAGCGCCACACCCGCAGGCGTGGCATCCAGCTCCTTGAGGGCACGATCCCAGTACGCGTCGAAGTCGGCCGGCTTGGGGTTGCGACCCATGTACGAAACGAGCTGGTCGTACGGCATCTCGAAAACAGGCATTCAGACCTCCTTGGTGCGAAGCCTAGCCGTCGCGCAGGCTTTGAACGACGTGACCTGATCGCGGCATCAGCCTTGCCTATGCGATGGATCGGAACAATTGATTGGCTCTATCGCCCGAACGAGCCTAGTCTGGCGTTGATGCTTCGAGAGATGGGTGACACGGAGGCGGTCCTGTACGGTTCGGACGAGTCGCGGGAGTCGAACGCGATGGTCGAGCTCCTGAACGAGCTCGGCGTCAACTTCGAGTTCCGCTCGGTGAACCGCGACCCGGCC
>DAIPXW010000271.1:0-3995 GCA_036783075.1 Candidatus Dormiibacterota bacterium
AGCGCGGCGCCGGCCTCGAGGCGACCCGCCACGAGCAGGGTCAGCGCCGGCGGTCCAGTGGTCGGGGCCGGCTCTCTCAATTCGCCAGAAGTATGCTCAGACCGCGCACCGCCTGACCGCTCACGCCGTGGCTGCGCCTTGCTTCACGCGAACCTACCACCGGCCTCCAGCCCACGGGTCCACCGGCACTGGTCCCACCCGGGCGCTTCGCGGATGGTGGTTGTGGAGGTATAGATATGACAAAGTCGGCAATCACCCGAACCTGGATCGTCGGTCTGGCCACGCTGGCCGTGGGCTTGATCGTGGCGGCCGTGAGCATCGGCCTGATGCTCGGTTATGGCGGCACGTTCACCACAAGACCGGAAGGGAACGGGTACAACTTCGTCCCCAACTTCGACAGCTTCTTCTGGACGACCGTCATGGTGATGATCGGCGGCTTCCTCATCACGGCGGTGGGCGGCCTCGTACAGCTGGCGGCCTGGATCGGAGCGCTCGCCAACACTTACCGCCTCACGGACCGGATGTGGTTCGTCATCCTGCTCATCAGCGGCCTGTTGAGCTTCGCGGTCCCGGTCGTCGGATTCGCCGTCATGGCCGCCTACGTGATCGGCGGACCTGACGGGATGGCGGTCGGCTCGCAGCGAGCGTCCCTGCCGGCATCGCGCCCGGCGACGCTTGCACCGACGAGCTGAAGTCGACCCCTCGACCCTGGAACCGGGTGCCCGGTTCCGGGGTCTTTTGTCGAAGGACCGACGGCTCGTGCTTTGTAGGCCGATCGACTCCGGCGCTCGCCTGCCGGACGGCGCATCGTGAGCGATGGAGGTGAACAAGATGTCCCACTGGAAGACCCGTACCGGGATCGCATTCCTCGATCTCATCCTCGCGGTCACCGCCCTGTTCGGTGCGCTGACCGTCGTCCCCGTCCTGCCGCGTGACTGGATCGCCGGAAGCATCTTCTCCGACTACACGATTCCCGCCCTCGGGCTCGGCGTGCTGGTCGGCGGGAGCGCGGCCGTCGCCACGGTGGCGGTGTTGTTCAGGCCCAAGGTCGGGGCGGCTGCCGCGATGGTGTCGGCGGTCATGATCATCGGCTTCGAGGTGGTGGAGATCGTGGCGGTCGGCTTTTCGCCGTTGACCCAGGGAGGCGCGTACCCACAGTCATGGCTGCAGGTGGTCTACATCGCGCTGGGCCTCGTCCTAGCCGCCCTTGGAGCAAGCCTGTGGCGAGCTCAGGGCGGATTCGTTCCATTCGTCCAGGAGCCCACACGGCGCAGCGGGGCGGCGTCGAGCTGAGGAACGTGGCCACATGTGGCGATACGCGATAGCTGCCTTCCTGGTGGCGCATGGATTGGCCCACCTGGTGGGTTTCGAGGGAACCTGGGGGATCGGGCTGTTCGAAGGCAAGGCGAACGTGCCGCCGCTGCTGTCAGGGCTTGCGTCCGATTCCGCGACTCTCAAGGCGATCGGGGTGCTCTGGCTGGTCGGCTTCCTCGCCTTTGTCGTGGCGGCAGCCGGGGTCGCGCTGCGAAAGCGGTGGGCCGTCGACGTCACCGGCACAGCGGCCGCCTATTCGCTGTTGATCTCGCTCGCCTGGCTGCCCGACGCATGGATCGGGGTCGCGATCAACGCCGTCATCCTCGGCGCCCTGGGAGCAGTCCTGGTGACACGACAGCGGCCCCGGATTGCCTCATCCTGACCGGCGATGCACCTGCACCCGGAGCACGCGGAGCAGCACTTCACGGCGAGCGACTCCGTTCGGGATGTCGTCATCGGAATGTCGGACGGGCTCACCGTACCGTTTGCCCTGGCGGCCGGGATCTCCGGCGCCATCGCCTTGAGCCACCTCGTCGTCACAGCGGGGCTGGCGGAGATCGCCGCCGGCTCGATCGCCATGGGGCTTGGCGGCTATCTGGCCAGCCGCAGCGAGACCGAGCACTACATGAGCGAGCAGCGGCGCGAGGAATCCGAGGTCAAGACGGTGCCGGACGTGGAGGCCCGCGAGGTCGAGCAGGTCTTCGAGGCTTATGGGCTCACTCCGGACGAGAGCAGGCCCGTGGTCGATGCATTCCGGCGCCGCCCACAGCAGTGGGTGGAGTTCATGATGCGTTACGAGCTCGGCCTCGAGAAACCCGACCCACGGCGCGCGCTGATCAGCGCTGCGACCATCGGCGGTTCGTACGCGGTGGGAGGCATCATTCCGCTTGCGCCGTACTTCCTGCTCGCAAACGCGCGCACAGCACTGGTGGTCTCCGCCGCCGTGACGCTCGTCGCGCTCGGCATCTTCGGGTACGTGAAAGGCCGGTTCACCGGGGCTCGGCCCCTGGTGAGCGGTCTGCAGACGGTGGTTATTGGCGGGATCGCCGCGACAGCCGCTTTCCTTCTGGCTCGCGCGATCTCATAGTGAGGAGTTGTAGATGAGCGAAGGCCGACCGGCTGTCGTGCGGACCCGGACCGTCTACCGCAACCGCGGCTGTGGCGCCGGTTGCGGTGGCTTTTTCTTCGTGCTCATAGTGGGCGTCCTTTTGAGCATCTTCAACGCGAACTTTGGACTCGGCGTCTCGGTGCGGGTCCCGTTCACCGCGAGCAACCTGACCGTCGCGGGCTCGATCGGGGCCAAGGACAAGGCCACCGGCGCCCTGCCCGACTACACCGGGGGAAGGCTCGGCGGGAACCAGAACTTCTTCAACAACTCGACGACCATGACGATCGGGCCGGCCGAGGGCGCGGCCCTGGTCGTCCTGGGCCACCAGGAAGGCGCTCCCGCGATCGACCTGCACCTGGTGCTGCGCTAGCCGGTTTCGCCCTGCGTCTGGGCGGGGATAACATAGGTCAGTGCCCATCCTCGCCTGGCGTCGCGTCGCGGGATTCGCCGCCCTGGCCGCCCCCCTGCTGATGTGGTCCGAGTTCCTCCGCATGGGGACCTCGCGCCAGGGCTACAACCTGCTCACCCGGCCGTTCAGCGACCTTGCCACACGAGGAACCCCGAACTCGAGCGTTTTCGACCTGGGATTCTTCCTGGTGCCGGGCCTGCTGACCATCGTGCTGGGGATCGGCCTCTACTTCACCATCCGGGCGGGCCATGCCTGGCGGACGGGGGCGGTTCTCATCGTGGCCGCCGGCGTTTTTCTGTTCGCCACCGGCGTCTTCCAGCAGGACCCTAGATCGTTCGTCGCCGGCGTCCTCCACGGGACGATGGCGCAGATCACGTTCGCCATCGCCAGCGTGGCGCCGCTCGTCCTGTTCATCGGGTCTCGCCGCCACGCCCACGTCGGGCCACCGCGCCGCATCTGGCTGGCGGCCGGCATCGCCTCCTTCGCCATCGAGGGGGTGGCGATCGCGCTGCACCCCATCCTCGCCTACCCGGACGGCCTGTTCCAGCGTCCCTTCACGCTCGTTCTGACGATCTGGTTCGTCGCCACGGGCGCCTGGCTGCTGCGGGCTCGCAAGACAGACCCGATCCCCTTACCGCTCTAAGCCGCCGGTGGGCCGGAATCCTTACGCGACGGCGGCCCGCGTCGACGCCACCGCGATTCGCACCGCGGGCGGGCGCACCAGGCTGTTGTGCACGGTGCAGTGGTCGATCACGCGAGTGAAAGCCTCACGCTTCTGGAAGCTCAAGCCCGGCGCGTCGACCTCGAGGTCGATCTCTCCCACCCTGTGAGGGTCGTCTGCCCAGCGGTATCGGCAGCTCACCTTCAAACCGTCGGCGCTCAACCCGTGCCGGCGTAAGAACCGCTCCGCGTAGAACGCCACGCAGCTTGCGAGGCCCGCGACAAACAGCTCGGTCGGGGTGGGGGCGCTGTCCTCGCCCCCATCCTCGATCGGCTGATCGGTGAAGAGCTCATGGCCGCGCGTCTCGATTCTTAGCCGGTCGCCCGCCAAATGAGAGACGACGATCGCGGCTCCGCTGGTGGCTTCCATCAGATGAAGAGCGTGATCGCCCCCTGCGCGTCCGCCAGCGCCTTGGTCGCGCCCGCGGGCTCCTCGAGGCCGTC
>DAIPXW010000272.1:0-3985 GCA_036783075.1 Candidatus Dormiibacterota bacterium
TGTTCAGGGCGCGCTCGATGCGGTAGTGCTTGCCCTGGAAAGAAGGTCGCTCCTCCGTGAACATGAGCTTGATGATGGTCAGCGCCTCGTCGAGGCGGTCCATGCGCTCACCGATGGGCGGGAACTCGGTGCCGTAACCGACGTGCTCCGACTCGTTCCACGCCGCGCCGATGCCCATGATCGCGCGGCCTCCTGAGATCACGTCGAGGGTGGTCACCATCTTCGCGAGCAGGGCCGGGTTGCGGTATGTGACGCCCGTCACCATGGTCCCGAGCTTGACCCGCGATGTCCGGGCGGCCAGGGCCGCAAGCGTCGTGTAAGCCTCCAGCATCGGCTCGGTCTCAGGCCCGATGCCGGCGATTTGATAGAAGTGGTCCATGACCGTGACGAGGTCGAAACCCGCCGCCTCGGCTGCTTTCGCGTTCGCCACCACGCGATCGAACAGAGCATCGTCACCGACGCCGTGGAACGTGTAGCCGGGCATGTGGAATCCGAAGAAAAGACTCATGCCAACACGAACTCCTGAACTGCCCGGCCTCATTCCGTAACCCGGCTCGGCGCCGCTCGTTCTTTCGGTTGTGCGATGGTCGAGAGTCGGCGGTGTCCTCTTGGCCTTCGCGGTCCTGCTTGTCGGCACCGTCCTGGTCTTCCAGGCGTTCGATCGCAACTCAAACTCCGCGAGCGACACCATCAGGCCGTTCGTCATCACGATGGCCCCCGTCTGGGCGATCGCCATGTGGGCCGCCAACGTCCTCTTGCGTAGACCGCCGGGCTAGCTCCCCATACGCGGCCGATATAGATAGAATTTGTCGCCACGGCCGTGGCCATAGAAGATTCGCGTAACGGAAAGCCCAGCGGAGTTCAGCTGGTCCAGGTCGAGGGCTTCCTCGAGGTCGCCCGCCGGGGCAGCGTGAGCCGCGCCGCCGAGGCCCTCTTCATCACCCAGCCCACCCTGACCGCACGCCTCCACGGGCTCGAGCGCGAGCTCGGGACCGCGCTTTTCCTCCGTACGCCGCACGGGATGCGGCTGACGGAGGCGGGGCGCGCATGGATTCCCTTCGCGGAGCGCGCGCTGAGGGCGCTGGTCGAGGGCCGAGACGCCCTGGAGCAGGTGCTTTCCGCCTCGGCCGGTCACCTCATGATCGCGGCGGCGCCGGCCGTGAGCACCTATGTGCTGCCCGAGCTGCTGGAGCGCTTCGTAGCCGGCCACCCGCGGGTGGAGGTCTCGGTTCGGACCGGCCACTCGGAAGACGTGGTGGAGCTCGTGGTCCGCGACGAGGTGCAGATCGGTCTCGGGCGCGCTATCCGGCATCCCGACCTGGAGCTGCGACCGTTCCACACCGAGGACCTGGTCCTGGTCTGCGCGCCCGACCACCCGTTCACGAGGCGGAGCGAGGTCCCGATGGCAGAGGTCGCGGCCCAGAAGCTGATCATGTTCGACCGCACGTCGAGCTACTACGAGATCACGCAGGGGGCGTTCCTCTCGGCCGGGATGAAGCTGCGCGGCCCGATGGAGCTGGATTCCATCGAAGCCGCAAAGAAGATGGTCGAGCGAGGCCTGGGCGTGGCGCTGCTGCCCGCCACCGCGGTCGCCAGGGAGGTCGAGGGCGGGACCCTGTGTGTGGTCGCGATGAAGGACGCGCCACCCATGCACAACTCGATCGTGGTTTTCCGGCGGCGGGACGCCGGCCCGCCGGAAGGCGTGGTGGCGGCGTTCCTCGAGTTGATAGAAACGCGCGGCTGAACCGTCGCGGGCATCGAATTCCTCGATGGCCATCATCGGATCAATTGATTGGACGTCCATCAAAGTTCTTGATAGATTCGAGCCTATGAATAGTCACGATCAATCGTCCGAACTCGAAATCGAGCCGTCCTCACACGAGTGCGAATGTCCCGAGCCCTGCAACTGCGACCACGAGAACGAGTAGCCAAGACCGTTCTCTGCGTTAGGAAGGTCAGCGTCCACTAAGGAGGGTCGAATGGATCTCGTCTCCACGCCGCTGCTGCCGCCTGGGTACAAGGTGCCGTCGTCGCGCAACGAGGACCCCAGCAAGCGGCTGCGGCGCCTGCTCGCCAGCAAGCCGTACGTGTTCGGACCCGGCGTTTACGACCCGATGGGCGCCGAGCTCGTCATGTACCACGGTTTCGACGCCGTGTATTTCAGCGGCTACTCGTTCGCCATCGGACATCTCGGGACCACCGACATGGACCTCTACTCCTCGGTCGAGATCGCCGACGGGGCCCGGCGCACCGTCAGCGCGCTGCGCAAGTTCCAGCTCACCATGGCCATGGGGGACCCCGAGAAAGGCGTCGATCCGATCCACCTGGAGATCCCGCCGGTCGTGGTGGACATGGACGCCGGCTACGGAAACCTCTTCAACGTGCAGCGCACCATCGACCTCTACGTCCGGGCCGGCGTCGCGGCCGCGCATCTGGAGGACCAGGTCATGCCGAAGCGCTGCGGGCACATCGCGGGGAAAGCGCTGATCTCGGCAAACGAGTTCGTCGGCAAGCTCAAGATGATGCGCAACACGGCGGACGACCTCGGCCATCGCGATTTCGTGATCATCGCCCGCACCGACGGCGTGTCGGCAACCGAGGCGCCGGAGTCGAAGCGCGGTATCGAGCTCGCGATCGACCGCGGCCTGCGCTACCTCGACAGCGGCGTGCCCGACCTGCTGTGGTGCGAGTTCCCGACCGCCGAGCGCGGCCAGGTCGAGAGGTTCTGCGGCGAGATCCGCAAACGCTTCCCCAAGGCACGGTTCGCGTTCAACTACTCGTCGTCGTTCAAGTGGTACAACGAGAAGAACCCGATCACCTGGGACGACCTGGGTGAGCTGGGCGTGGGCTTCATCTTCATCACGCTCGCGCTGCAGCACGCAGCCGGCCACGGGATGTCGATCCTCCTCAACGACCTGAAGGAAAGCAAGGAACACGGCTACATGGAGCTGCAGCGGAAAGAGTGGGCCCCCGGCGCCGACATCCCGACGCGCAGCCACCACGAGTTCACCGGCGTCCCCTACCACCAGCACGTCGGCCACGAGTACGGTGCGGCCAGGCTCAGCGAGGAGCTCGACGAGCACCTCGAGGTCTCCAAAGTAGTCTGAGGCGCCTCACCGCCACCCCGTAGACTGTCGCCCCGAGAGAGCGAAGGGCGTTGATCTCGTTTCCGTTCCGGTACCTGTGGTGGCTGCTCCGTAGGGTTCGAAGCTCGCGGGGCAAGCCGCCGGATTTCGTCATCTTCGTGCTCGAGGAAGACCTGCAGGCCCTGCCCGACCCGCCTCGACCCCTGTGGCGGCGCTTCACGTCGCAGCCGCGCCTGAGCGTCATGGAGCTGGGCCGGCGTTTCGACTCCATCGCCGGCGATCCGCGGATCAAGGGCGTCGTCCTCCACCTGCGTCCCGTCGGCATGCCGATGGCCACACTTCAGGATCTCCGAGAGCTCGTCGGCAGGCTGCGCAAGGCGGGCAAGCGCGTGGTGGCCTGGGCGCCGTTCTACACCACCGGCATGTACTACCTCGCGTGCGCGTGCGACGAGATCCTTCTCATGCCGACCGGCATGGTGCAGCCGATGGGCTTCGCCACCACGGCGATGTTCCTCAAGGAAGGGCTGGCCCGGTTCGGGATCGAGGCCGACTTCGTGCAGGTCTCGCCGTACAAGTCGGCGGCCGACATCGCGACGAAGTCGAAGATGTCGCCGGAGCTTCGTGAGCAGGTGACCTGGCTGCTGGAGTCGCACCACGGGGAGCTCCTGGGCGCCATCGCGGAGAGCAGGCTGCTGGACGAGAAGGGAGCGCGTGAGCTCGTCGATTCCTCGCCCTACGGCGACGACGTGGCGGTCGAAAAGCATGTCGTGGACGCCGTGCTCCCCGAGGAGAAGCTGGGCGAGCGCCTCGCCGGCGGAGCCGGGTCGCAGGTGACCATCGGTACTTGGGAGCGGGCGCGAGCCAAGCTGCCCACCCCCGCGCCGGTTTGGCGCCTCGGC
>DAIPXW010000273.1:0-3973 GCA_036783075.1 Candidatus Dormiibacterota bacterium
TGGATGCGCGGTATGGCCGCCGCTGCTTCGGCGGCGGGGATGGGGATCTCATGGATCACCACGGGGTGTCCGTTCTTCAGGACGGCTTTCCAACCTTGGCCCTGGCCAGGCGCGACCAGCTCGACCAGCCTGGGCTTCGGCTCGGTCTCCGGCATTACGGGTGCATGGTACCCTTGCGGACCGTGGCATATGTGATCGTGCAGCCTTGTATCGATGTCAAGGATGCCTCTTGCGTCGAGGTGTGCCCGGTGGACTGCATCCATACGGATGACGCCGCCAACATGTATTACATAGACCCCGACGAGTGCATCGACTGCGGGGCCTGCGTGGACCCTTGCCCTGTCGACGCGATCTTTCCCGAGGATGAAGTTCCGGAGCAGTGGCGCAACTTCATCAAGATCAACGCCGACTACTTCAAAAACCGGCAGTAGCTGTTGGGCCGGCACTCCGTAACCCTCGTACCGGGGGACGGCGTAGGCCCTGAGATCTGCGACGCCGCCGTGCGGGTCATCGAAGCCACCGGTGTCGAGTTCGACTGGGACGTTCAGCAGGCGGGCGGGGCCGCCATCGCCGAGTTCGGCACGCCACTTCCCGAGCACGTGCTGACCTCGATCCGCAAGAACAAGGTCGCCCTCAAAGGACCCATCACGACCCCGATCGGCAGCGGGTTTCGGAGCGTCAACGTGGCCCTCCGCCAGGAGCTGGACCTGTACGCGCTGGTGCGACCGGTCAAGGCCTACAAGGGCGCGCGCAACCTGCGCGACGACCTCGACTTCGTCATCGTGCGCGAGAACACCGAGGACATATACGCCGGCCTCGAGTTCGAGCTCGGCACCCCGGACTGCGACCACCTGATCGCGGAGATCTCAGGATTGCTGAAGAAGAAGATCCGCCCCGACAGTGGCCTGTCGATCAAAGCGATCTCCATCAGCGGGACGAAGCGGATCGTCGAGTACGCCTTCGACTACGCGCGCAAGAACAAGCGGCGCAAGGTCACCGCGGTGCACAAGGCGAACATCATGAAACACACGGATGGGCTCTTTTTGGCGGTGGCGAGGCAGGTGGCCGAGCGCAACCCCGACATCGAGTTCGAGGACCGGATCGTCGACAACATGTGCATGCAGCTTGTGCTGCGGCCCAAGGAGTACGACGTGCTCTGCTGTCCGAACCTGTACGGCGACATCATCTCCGACCTTGGCGCCGGCATGATCGGCGGCCTCGGCCTGGCGCCGGGCGCCAACATCGGCACGAACAGCGCGGTCTTCGAGGCGACCCACGGAAGCGCGCCGAAGTACGCCGGACAGAACAAGGTCAACCCGATGGCGGTGATGCTGTCCGGGGTCCTGATGCTGAGGCACCTCGACGAGGTCGAGGCGGCCGACGCGCTGGAGGGCGCAATCGCGCGAGTGATCGAGATCGGCAAGGACGTCACATACGATCTCAAGGAGAAGCGCGGCGACCCCACGGCGGTGGGCACGAGCCAGGTGGCCGACGCCATCGTGGCGCAGCTGAAAGCGGGGGCTTGAGAACAGCCACAGACCAGGCGCTCCGGCTGAGGCGGCTCTGGGACGAGCACATACACCGGCCCTTTCCAGCCCCCGGCGACGATCCCCGCGTTCAGGAGGTGGCCCTGTACTCCTCGTGGCTCGGCAGCATCGCTGAAACGGCGCTGCGCAGCGGTACTCTCGACCCGAATCATGCCGAGATGCTCAAGGCCAGGCGCGCGGAAGGCAACCAGGTCCTGTTCCGCGCGAGCGGAGAGCTGGGCGAGCCGGTGCGTTCATACGTGGCGAGGCTGATCACGATCGAAGACCTGCTGGCGGAGTTGCCGGTCAGATGACAAGCGCGCTTCGTCTCCGTGCGGCAGGCCTGGCGGCGGCGGCAGCCCTCCTGATGGCCTGCAACAACGCTCCTCAGGCGGTGCAGATCACGGCCGCCTCGGGCGTCAGGAGCCTCGTCGAGGCGCCGGACTCGATCGACCAGCCGTCATTCGCCGATCGCACCGGCCGCCCACCCGCGCTGAGCCTCGAGGGGCTCTTCCACCCGACCTACAACGTGCCCTTCGACCCGAGCAAGGTGCGGACGCTGTTGGTGACCGGCGACGTGATCCCCGCCAGGGGCGTCGCTTATTTCGCCGCGGTGCGCCACGACTACCTGTGGCCGTTCCGCGCCACGGCCGACTACACGAAGAACGCCGACATCACCTACATCAACCTCGAAGCTCCGCTGTTCGCCGGCTGCCCGGTGAGCCCGGCCTCGAGCTTCACGTTTTGCGGTGATCCACGGTTCGTAAGCGGATTCACGTACATGGGCGCGGACGTGGTCAACCTCGCGAACAATCACACCAGCAACTACGGGGCGGCGGGGATCACGTCAACGGTGCAGCTCCTACAACAGGCCGGAATACAGACCTCGGGCCTGGGCCCGGTCGCTGTGATCGACGTACGCGGCTTGAAGTTCGGATTCATCGGCTTCAACGGCGTGGGTCGCGCGATCGACAAGACTGCGCTGAAAGAGGGAATCGCCCGCGCGCGACAGCTTGCCGACATCGTGGTGGTCCAGTTTCACTGGGGCAAGGAATACCAGCGACAACCCATTCCGGACCCGGGCGTTCCGACGCCGGACGACCCGGTCACCATCGGCCATGACGCCATCGACTGGGGCGCCGACATCGTGATCGGGAACCATCCCCACTGGTACCAGGGCGTCGAGGTCTATCACGGCAAGCTCATCACCTACGCGCACGGCAACTTCGTCTTCGACCAGATGTGGTCCGAAGAGACGCGCGAAGGCGTGATCGGGAAGTACACGTTCTACGGGACTCAGCTCGTCTCGGCGACCTGGGCCCCGATCCGCAGCTATGACTACGGGCAGCCGGTATTCATGAACGCGAAGGACTCGGCCGCGGTGCTGCAGACGATGGAGGCCGCGAGCGACCAGCTCGCCACCCGTCTGAGCGAACCCACGACATCACCCGTCCCGGCGTTTCCTGCCGCGCTGCCGTACGCGCCCGAGCACGCGCCTGCGTCGCTTCCGCCACCCTACACAGGCTAGAATCTCCAAAACTCAATCCAGGGGGTCCCACCGTCGCAGCTTACGTTCCAGATCTAGGGAGCTCGCGGACACGCGGCCGGCAGCGCCGTAAGCGCGACCGGCTGACTTTCGCTCTCGCCCTCGGCCTCGCCGTCATCATCGCGGGCGGCGTGACGACCGTTGTCGCCTTCGCGAGCCGCCGCGCGCCGGCCCAGGTGAAGGTCGAGCGGACCGCCGCTCCGGCGCCGGCGAGCGTCGACCATCTCGGGTTCTCCAACTACTGGCTTGCCACGCATCCTCAACCCGCCCTTCCCATCCACGGCGAGGCCATGTATTTGGTCGACCTCGACACGCGGATGGTGATGTGGGAGAGAGACCCGGAGACCATGCGCGCGCCGGCGAGCCTGACGAAGCTCGTGACGGCGATGGTCGCGGTGGATGACGCGGGTTCGCTGGACAAGGTCGTCCAGGTGACCCCACAGGCGACGCAGGTGGTGCCCAGCGTGATGGGCTTGACCGCCGGCGAGCGGCTCACCGTGCGGCAGCTGCTCGACGGGCTGCTCCTCGATTCCGGCAACGACGCGGCGGAAGCGCTGGCGACCGGGATCGTTCCGCGTGATCGGTTCATACAGCAGATGAACCTCAAGGCCGGGACCATCGGTCTGACCGACAGTCATTTCATGAATCCCAGCGGGCTCGACGCCGTCGGCCACGGCATGTCCGCCCATGACCTGGTCCACGTCGCCGCGTATCTCGACAAGTACTACCCGGACGTGGCGGCGATCGCCGCGACGAAGGACGTCGCGATCCCGGCGACCGCCGACCACAAGGCCTTCTACCCGCACAACCTGAACCGGCTGCTGTGGTCGTACCCGGGTGCGACCGGCCTGAAGACCGGCCTCACGGACAACGCGGGCGGCTGCATGCTGGCGACGGCGAC
>DAIPXW010000274.1:0-3969 GCA_036783075.1 Candidatus Dormiibacterota bacterium
GAGAAGGAGTACTACCTCGCGTCCGACATCACGGCCATCATCCCGTACACCAAGCGGGTGCTCGTGCTCGGCGAGGGAGAGGTCGTCGCGATCTCCCGGCTCGGCCCGCAGGTCTCCACGCTGGACGGCGTGACGGTGACGCCGAAGCTCATCCACGTCGATTGGGACCTGAGCCAGGCGCAGAAGGGCGGCTACCCGCACTTCATGCTTAAGGAGATCAACGAGTCGCCCGAGGCGGTCGCGAATGCCATGCGCGGCCGGTTGACCGACGACGGCATCGTCTCGTTCCGCGAGTTCGACATCCCGGATGACAAGCTGCGCGACCAGAAAGAGGTCCTGCTCCTGGGCATGGGCACCTCGCTGC
Organism: Candidatus Dormiibacterota bacterium; assembly: GCA_036783075.1. GTDB lineage: Bacteria > Chloroflexota > Dormibacteria > Dormibacterales > Dormibacteraceae > Palsa-870. Next base: position 365 of record DAIPXW010000274.1, read on the forward strand.
ACGCGGCCATGGTCGGCGAGTACGTGATCGAGGATTGGGCCGGCATCCCCGCTCGTGCCATGGACGCCTCGGAGTTCCGCTACCGCCGCCCGACCTTCGGCAAGGGGACGCTTGGTGTGGTCATCACGCAGTCCGGTGAGACGGCGGACACCCTCGTCGGTCTGCACCAGGCGAAGGAGCGCGGCGCGCTGACCGTTGCGGTGACGAACGTCGTCGCCAGCTCCGCTGCCCGCGACGCCGACGGCGCGATCTACCTCCACGCTGGACCGGAGATAGGCGTCGCATCGTCGAAGACGCTGCTCGCGCACATCGTCAGCCTGTACCTGCTCGGGCTGCGGTTGGCGACCGTCAACGGCCGGGTCTCCCTCGAACGCCGCCACGAGCTCGTCGAGGCGCTGCGCGGGTTGCCGGACCAGGTACGCGGCGTGATCGCGCGTGAGAAGGACATCGAGGCCCTCGCGCACAAGTACAGCCGGTACAGCAGCTTCATGTACATGGGCCGCGGCCTCGGCTACCCCGTGGCCCTGGAGGGCGCGCTGAAGCTCAAGGAGATCTCGTACATCCACGCCGAAGGCACGACCGGTGGCGAGCTCAAGCATGGCCCCATCGCCCTGCTCCACGACCAGTTCCCGGTGATCGCGGTCTGCACGGCCAGCCCGACCAAGGACAAGATGGTCAGCAACGTCCACGAGATCGTGGCGCGCGACGCCCCCGTGTTGGCCCTCGTCACCGCGGGCGACCACTCTCTGGACGGCGTGGCCACGGACCTCTTCACTTTCCCCGCGGTCGAAGAGGCGTCGTCGGTGATCCTGAACACGGTCATGCTGCAGCTGTTCGCATACCACGTGGCGACGAAGCTGGGCCAGGACGTAGACCAACCACGCAACCTGGCAAAGTCGGTAACGGTCGAATAACCGCGAGGTCCCTCACCCTGACCCTGCGCGCCGGGCGCGAGCAGGACGCGTTGACCCGCCTCATCGATCGCTCCCGTTTCACGGGAGAGGGAACTCGCACAATGTGAGATGTGCAGCGCATAGGGGTTGACGCGGTGTCGGTCGAGCGCGTGGCGCTGGCCGTCAGGCGCTCGGGCGCCGGCTTCCTGGACAAGGTCTACACCCCGTCCGAGCAGGCCTACTGCGCCGGCAACGCCGAGCGCCTGGCCGGCCGCTGGGCGGCCAAGGAAGCCGTCATCAAGTGCTTCGACGGCACCGGGATCTGCTTTCCGCGGCGCCGGATCGAGGTCCTGCCGGGCGCCAACGGTGCCCCGCGGGTCCGCCTGCTCGGCAACGACCGCGGCGCGCGGGTCGAGGTGAGCATCACCCACCACAGCAAGCTCGCCGTAGCGACCGCCCACCTGGAGATGCCTGACGCCGCCGACAGCCTCCTTCCCGCGCCCGATTCGGTCGTGATCCCGGTCCGGCCCAAGGACGCCTACAAGGGGACGTTCGGGACCGCGGTGGTCGTAGCAGGCAGCCTTGGTTTCACCGGCGCCGCGTACCTGGCGTCAACTGCGGCCGCCCGGACCGGCGCCGGCCTCGTCAGGCTGCTGGTGGCGGACACGATCTACCCGATCCTCGCGGCGAAGTGCACCGAGGTGATGGCCACGCCGGTGCAGGAGGTCGCGCCGGGGGCGCTCGGGCACGCCGCGTACGACACCATCCTCCGTCAGCTCGCCACGGCCGAGGTTGGCGTCATCGGCCCCGGACTCGGGCGTGACAGCTCGACGTGGCGGCTCATCGTGGACCTCGCATCGCACGCCAAATGCGCGCTGGTCATCGACGCCGACGGCTTGAACGCGCTGTCCGACGCGCCGCGCTCCAGGGGAAAGCTCGGCAGGAACCGGGTCCTGACGCCGCATCCTGGGGAGCTGGCCAGGCTGACGGGCAAGACCATCGAAGCGATCGGGGCGGACCGCATGTCCGCCGCGCGCAAGGCGGCCAAGGAGTGGGGAGCGATCGTGGTGCTCAAGGGAGCTCACACGGTGGTGGCGCATCCGGACGGCCGCACGAGCGAGGACCCGCACGAGGTGCCGGCGCTCGCGACAGGCGGCACCGGAGACGTGCTCGCGGGAGTCATCGGAGGCCTCATCGCGCAGGGCTCGGATCCCTTCGCGGCCGCGGTCACGGGCGTTTACGTCCACGCCGCGGCCGGCCGGCGGATCGCGCAGCGGCTCGGCGACTCGGGCCTGCTTGCGAGCGACCTGCTGCTGGAGATACCGCTGGTGATGAACGCATTGCGCCAAGGCGGCCTCTGACCACTCCGCTGCGCCGGGCCGATGTGCATCTCGGAGCGATACGCGCCAACTGTGCCCGTATCCTCGCCCACCTACCGGCGGGCTCGCGCCTTTTCGCCGTTGTGAAGGCCGGCGGCTACGGTCACGGCGCCATGCAGGTCGCGCACGCGGCCCTTGACGGCGGTGCGACCGGCCTGGCGGTGGCCACGACGGAGGAGGCCGCCGAGCTGGGTGAGCTTGTGCCGCGCGCACAGGTCCTGGTGATGGGCGGGCTGACGGTCGGCGAGGCTCACGGGGCCGCCGCCGGCGGCTGGAGCATCGCGGTGTCGAGCCTCGAGCTTGCGAAAGCGCTGGGCGGGACGGATACCGTGGTCCCCGTGCACCTGAAGATCGACACGGGTATGGGGCGCTTCGGCTGCAGTCCGGAGGAGGCGCCTGCCCTGGCCAGGTTCATCGAACAGTCCGCGGGCCTGCGCCTCGCGGGCACCTGGACCCATTTCGCGTCGGCGGGCACCGACGACGCGATGACTCGCGCGCAGTTCGCGCGCTTCAGCGCTGCGCTCGCGACCCTGGGCGTCGACCCGGGCCTGCGCCACGCGTGCAACTCGGCGGGCGCGCTTCGCCATCCTGACTTCGCCCTGGACGCGGTGCGTTCCGGCATCGCGATCTACGGCTGCGAGTGGCCTGGAACCGGCCCGGCGCTGGCGCTGCGTTCGGCCGTCACGCACCTGAAGACGGTCGCGAAAGGAGCCACCGTCGGCTATGGGGCGACGTGGAAGGCTCCGGACGCGCGCCGGGTGGCGACGGTGGCGATCGGATATGCGGACGGCGTCCACCGGGCGCGCTCGAACCGCGGCGACGTCCTGGTCCGCGGACATAGGGCTCCTTTGATCGGCGCCGTGAGCATGGACGCGATCACCCTCGACGTGACCGACGTTCCGGGGGTCCAGCTGGGCGACTTCGCCACGCTGATAGGCGCGGACGGCGACGATCGGATCACGGCGGAGGAGGTCGCGGGGTGGTCCGGCACCATCTCGTACGAGGTCCTCACCTCGATCGGCCCGCGGGTGGCACGGGCATACCTCCGGGCTTGAGGCCGCCGGCAGGAATACAAAGCAGCCGCCCGGCATTGCAGATGTTGCAAGGGCAGGTGAATCTAAACTGGCAGTACTGATGGCGGAAAGCCCTGCGCGCACTGCCTTTGCGGAAGAGGCATTGACACATCTCGACACCCTTTATCGCGGCGCGCTCCGGCTCACCCGAGATCCGGACCAGGCCCAGGATCTCGTGCAGGAGGCGTACCTTCGCGCGCTCCGCTATCAGCACAGCTACCAGCAGGGCACGAACATGAAGGCCTGGCTTTTCGCGATCA
>DAIPXW010000275.1:0-3945 GCA_036783075.1 Candidatus Dormiibacterota bacterium
CTCGTACTCGACGACCAGCGGTTGCGGAACGACATCTGCTGGTCGGTGTTCGACTTCTGAGGGCGCGTTGAGGCGTTTGTAGCCGCGCGCCCCCAACGTGCGGGTCATCCGCCCGGCGAAGAGGTGCTTGTCCGACGCCTCCAGCGTCGTCATCGACTGCATCATGCGGTAGTACCCTTTCAGTCGCGATGATCCAGGCTCCCGTTCACGGCTCTGTAGAGGCCGGCTTGGAGCCCGTTCAAGAAGCTTTCGCCGCCAACTTCGAGCAGCGTGGGGAAGTGGGGGCAGCCTGCTGCGTACACCTCCACGGCAAGCGGGTCGTGGACCTGTGGGGCGGCGTCAAGGCCCCGGGCGGATCCGAGCCGTACACCGGCGACACGCTCCAGGTGGTCGCCTCGACCACCAAAGGCGTGGTTGCGACCGCGGCGCACATCCTCGCGCAGGAGGGAAAGCTCGACTTCGACGCGCCGGTGACCCGGTACTGGCCCGAGTTCGGCGCCGAAGGCAAAACGCACATCCCCGTGCGCTGGCTGTTCAGCCACCGCGCCGGGCTGTCCGCCATAGACCGCCCTCTGACGCTGGAGGAGGTCTATGCCTGGGAGCCGGTGGTGCACGCCCTGGAGGCGCAGCGTCCGCTGTGGGAGCCGGGGACGGCTCACGGCTACCACGTGGGGACGTATGGCTGGCTGGCCGGCGAGGTCATCCGGCGCGTTTCGGGCCGCAGCGTCGGCCATTTCGTCGCCGAGCGGATCGCCCGGCCCCTCGGGCTCGACTTCTGGATCGGCCTCCCGCGCGAGCTGAACGGGCGCCTCGCGCCCATGATCCCGGCGCCGCCCCCGAGCGGTCCCCCGGACGTATTCACCGCCAGGCTGCTCGACCCGACGAGCCTCCTTCATCGCGCATTCGTCAACCCGATGATCCTGCCCGGGACCTTCAACGAACCCGCCTTTCTGGCGGCTGAGATCCCCGCGGCCAACGGCATCGGCACCGCGCGGGCCCTGTCGCGCATGTACGCCGCGTGCATCGGCGCGGTCGACGGCGTGCGGCTGCTGGAGCCCGGCACGCTGGACAAGGCGACGAAGGTCCAGTCGGCCGGCGAGGACCTCGTCCTGGGCTACGAGACGCGATACGGCACCGGCTTCCAGCTGTCCTTCCCGTTCCGGCCGATGGCCGGCGAGGGATCGTTCGGTCACTACGGGATGGGGGGCTCGGTCGCTTTCGCCCACCCGGGAATGGGAATCTCGTTCGCCTACGTCATGAACCAGATGCAGCCTTCGGGGGGCGTCGATCCCCGACCGCACGCGCTGGTCGAAGCGCTCAAAGCCTGCGTTAAGTAATCCTCTGAACGCGAGGTCCGCCCTCGTCCTAAGATGCAGGCGCAGGTGGTAGGGGAATGAACGCGGCCGACCTGGTCTTCGGCATCTGCCTTTTGATCGGCGGCGGCCTCCTGCTGCTGACCCTGATCGTCGACGACATCTTCGGCGGCCTGCTGAGCGCGATCCACCTGGGTTTTGACGTAGGCGGGGTCTCCCCGACGCCCCTCCTCCTCGGCTTCGTGGCGATGTTCGGCGTGGGCGGCCTTTTCGGGCTCCACAGCCTCGTCCTCGGAGTTGGCCCCGCAACCCTTGTCGGCACGGCCGCCGGATTGCTCGGCGCGGGCGTCGTGTTCGGAGCTTTCAAGGTCCTGAAGAGCTCCGAATCGACCGACAGCTTCAGTCTGCAGGACATGGTCGGTTCGACCGGGCGAGTTTCGGTCGGCATCCCGGCCAACCACTTCGGCAGCATTCTCATCAGCTTCGCCGGCGCGTCGCACAACATGACCGCCACAGCCGATACCGAGATACCGGCCGGGCGCGTCGTCAAGGTGGTGGCGGTCGCCGGCGGCAACCTCGTGGTCGCCCCTAACACGGTGGCCGGTAGTGAAGGAGCACGGTCCGATGCCTAGTTTCGCAACGTCCACACCGTTCTACGCGGTGACGGCCGTCATCATCCTCGTCCTCATCCTCGCGTTCGTGGCGAGCCGCTACAAGGTCGCCGGGGCGAACGAGGCTCTCATCGTCGCAGGCTCGCGCGGAGCGAAGGTGCGTGATGAGCGGGGCAAGGTCGTGTCGACGCCCGGCGACAAGGGGGTCAAGGTCGTCGTTGGAGGCGGCACCATCGTGATGCCGCTGCTCAACCGGGTAGGCAGGCTGAAGCTCACGGCCAGACAGATCAACGTGCAGCTCAGCGACGCGGTGACGAGCCAGGGCATCAAGGTGCAGGTGCAGGGCGTCGCGACTTTCAAGATCGGCCGCGACGTGGAGTCACTTCGCAACGCCGCCGAGCGATTCCTGGACGCCAAGCCGGAGCAGGTCGACTCGATCGTGAAGAACGTGCTCGAGGGATCGCTGCGGTCGATCGTCGGCACGCTCACGATCGAGGAGCTCATCCGCGACCGCCAGAAGCTGTTGCAGCAGGTCCAGGACGCCGCCAAAGGCGACCTCGCGACCAGCGGCCTGCAGATCGACGCCTTCACCATCCAGAGCTTTTCCGACGAGTCGAACTACATCGAGCTGCTCGGCCAGCAGAGCGTCTCGACCGTTACCCGAGACGCGCGCATGGTCAAGGCGACGACCGACCAGGAGGCGGCGGTCCGAGAGGCGGAGTCGCAGCAGGTGAAGATCAACGCGGCGCGAGACGTCTCGCTGAGGGAGGCGGAAACCAAGACGCAGGTCGCTGCAGCCCAGGCGCGCGCGGACCAGGCCGGACCGCTGGCCATGGCCGAGGCGCAGCAGGAGGTCGTGCGCAAGCAGACCGAGCTGGCCCAGCTCGAGGCCGACCGCAAAGAAAAGGAGCTCCTTTCGTCGACGGTCAAGCCCGCGGCAGCCGAGGCGCAGGCCGTCATCGCGCGCGCGGAAGGCGACAAGCGCGCGAGGATCGCTTCGGCCGAGGCCGACGCCGAGACAACGCGCCTCGAGGGTGGCGCTGAGGCACAGATCGTGCTCACGAAAGGTGAGGCCGAGGCCAAGGCGCTCGCGATGCGTGCCGACGCCTACAAGCAGTTCAACGAGGCCGCCATCATCCAGACCGTGCTCGCGGCTCTGCCGGACATCGTGCGCGCCGCAGCCGAGCCCATGGGCCACATCAACTCGCTGACGGTGATGAGTGCCGATGGCGCCTCCGACCTGGTCAAGAACGCGACGCGGGCGATGATCGAATCCACGACCGCGATCAAAGGGCTCACCGGGCTCGACGTGCCGAACCTCATCGGTGGAGCGCTCGGTCGCGGCTTCGGGGAGAGGTTCCGGACCGGCGATGGCGACGCGGGCAGCGACGTGGGAAGCGCGGCGGATCGGATCAGCGAGATCGCCGGCCACGGGCTGAGCGCGATGAAGGCGAGGGCGACAGAGGCTGCCGCGCACGCCGAAGCCGCGGCGGCGGAAGCCGAGGCCAAGGCCGAGGTGAGCTCGCAGAAGGCGGTTGAAGAGGCCGCGAAGGCCACCGCCGTCGCGGGGGCCCTGAAAGCGGCCGGCGCCCAGAAGGTCGCCGCCGCCGAAGCGAAGGTGGTGGCCAAGGCGGCGGCGGTGTCTCCCGGCGACGGGAACGTGGCGCAGTGGGCGAAGTGGCTTGCCGGGCAGCTGCGGTCGGTGCCGAACATACAGGTGTACGACGCGCTCCGCCTCGGGGACCTGGCCGAGAAAGGTCCGGCCGGCGCGCGGGCCGTCTGGACGACCGCCCAGGCCGTGCTCGGCAAGGACTACAGCCAGGTCACCGTCGGGGACCTGCTGAAGCGATTCCTGCCTTAGAAAGCGGAGGCTCGGTTGCGCGAGCGCCTTCAAAAAGGGGGATGCCCGGTTGCGCGAGCGCCTTCAAAAAGGGGGATGCCCGGTTGCGCGAGCGCCTTTAAAAAGGGGGATGCCCGGTTGCGCGAGCGCCTTTAAAAGCGGGAAGCCCGCTTGCGCGAGC
>DAIPXW010000276.1:0-3904 GCA_036783075.1 Candidatus Dormiibacterota bacterium
TGAGAGGGCCGGCAAGGCCCCGGTGTCGGTGCTCGTGGCCCGGCCGACGGGCCGGGCGCAGGTGGCGGCCATCCTGCGCTGGGCGGGCGACCGCGGAGTCTTCGTGACCCCGATGGGCGGTGGGAGCGGCGTCTGCGGCGCGCTCTCGCCCGAAGCGGGCGAGGTCGTGCTGGACATGGGTGCCTTCAACCGCATCCTCGACGTCGACGAGACGAACCTGACCTGCCGGTGCGAGTCCGGCGTCAACGGACTCGTGCTCGAGAGGCACCTCAACGAGCGTGGCCTGACCCTGGGCCACTTCCCGAGCTCGCTGCCCGGCACGACCCTCGGTGGCCTGCTGGCGACGCGGTCCTCAGGCCAGGAGTCCAGCCGCTACGGCAGCGTCGAGGACATGGTGCTCGGGCTCGCGGTGGTGTTGCCCGACGGCACTTTCGCGGCGCCGCGGCCAGGGCCGCGTTCGGCCGCCGGCCCCGCCCTCCATCAGCTCTGGCTTGGCTCCGAGGGCGCTCTGGGCGTGATGCTGGGCGCGTCGTTGCGCGTGCACCGGCTCCCCGAATCGGTCGCGGGCCGGGGCTACGGATTCTCAGACCTCGAGGCGGGGCTGGCAGCGATGCGCGAGATCATGCAGGCCGGCATTCGCCCGCTGGTCATGCGCCTCTACGACGCGGAGGACACTGCGTTCAACGGCTACAACCTTGCCGCCGGAGGCTGCCTGCTCGTGGTCGCGAACGCCGGCCTCGCCGCGATCGCGGCCGTCGAATCCGAAGCCGTGAAGCGGTTCGCGGCCGGCGCCGCCGACCTCGGCGAAGCGCCGTGGGAGCGCTGGAAACAGCATCGCTTCGATCTCTCGGCTGAGAGGCTGAAGTCGTTCCTGGAGCCCGCCGGCGCCTACCTGGACACCGTCGAGCTGGCCGCGCCCTGGACGGTTCTTCCAGAGCTGCACAAGAGGGTGAAGTCCGCAATAGCGGTAGGTGGCCTCGCGTTATGCCACTTCAGTCATGCCTACGAGCAGGGATGCTGCGCGTACTTCTCGTTCGGAGGATCAGGCTCGACCGAGCCCGAGGCGAAGGAGGCCTACGTGCAGGCGTGGGAGGGCGCGATGAGCGCCGCCCTCGAGCTTGGTGCGACCATCAGTCATCACCACGGTGTCGGCAGGGTCCGCTCCAGATGGGTCGCGGACGAGATGGGAGGTTGGATGCGAGTGTGGCGGTCGATCAAAGAGGGCATTGACCCCAAGGGGATCATGAACCCGCGAGCCGTCGGAGGCACGTCATAGCGAGCCGGCCCGGCGCGCCCGTCCTCTTCATCGTCAATCCCGCCTCGGGCGCGGGGAAGGCGGGTCGTGAGTGGTCGGCGATCGAGAGCTGGCTGCCCACGGCGGGGTTCCAGTTCGAGGTCACGCAGACGACTCGTCCTCTGGAAGCGACGGAGATCGCACAGCGGGCCGTGAAGCAATCGCGCCCCGTGGTCGTCGCGGTGGGGGGGGACGGCACGCTCAACGAGGTCGTCAACGGGTTCTTCCACAACGGCGCGCCGATTCCCACCAGCACGAGGCTCGCCATGGTGCCGATGGGGACCGGCGGCGACTTCCGGCGAACGCTGCGTATCCCACACGACACCCGCGCCGCGATCGCTGTCATCACTGGAGGCCTGGCCAGGCGCATCGATGCGGGATGCGTCACCTACCAGGCGCACGACGGGTCGACGGCGGTCCGGCATTTCATCAACATCGCCGACGCGGGCTACGGGGGCGAGGTCGTGCGGCGGGTAAACACCGGCACCAAAGCATTCGGCGGCCTCACGTTCAAGATCATCGGCCTCACGTCGCTCATGGGCTGGAAAAACAAGCCGATGACAGTGGTGATCGACGGTGTCACGCACGAGCTCGACAAAGCGCAGCAGGTGGTCGTCGCCAACTGCCAGTACTTCGGAGGCGGGATGCGCATCGCACCCTCGGCGTCGCCTACCGACGGCGTCTTCGATGTGATCCTGATCGGCGATGCCGGCAAGCTGGAGACCATCCGCGGCATAGGCGACATGACCGCTGGCAGGCATCTCGACCAGCACAACCCGAAGATGGAGCTCATGTACGGCAAGCGGATCTCGGTCAGCTCGACGGAGAAGGTGCGCATCGACCTCGACGGTGAGCAGCCTGGCTTTCTGCCCGCCCTGTTCGAGATCCAACCGGGAGCCATCGAGTTCATCACCCCCCGGTGACACGGGGCGCCATAGCAACCCCGCACCACCTCGCGAGCGAGGTGGGGGCGCAGGTGCTTCGCGATGGCGGCAACGCGATAGACGCCGCGATAGCGGCGGACGCGGTCCTGTGCGTGGTGTACCCCCACATGACGTCGGTCGGGGGAGATCTGATGGCCATTGTTTGGCCTGCGGAAGCCGAGCGGCCCGTGGGACTGGTCGGCGCGGGACGTTCAGGCGAGCTTGCCGGCATCGAAGCGGTCCGCTCGCGCGGCCACGACCAGATGCCTGAGCGCGGTGCGCTCTCGGTCACGGTCCCCGGCACGGTTGAGGCGTGGGGCCGGCTCCTCGAGCGCTTCGGCACTCTCGGCCTGGGCGCGGTGCTGGAACCGGCGGCCTCCGTCGCGGCGGACGGCTATGTGATCACGTCCCAGTTGAGCGAGTTCCTCAAGGATGCGGCCCCCCTTCTCGGCCGCGAACGAGCCGCGCATGAGCTGTATCCACCTATGGAGGCCGGGATGCTCCTGCGCAACGCAGACCTCGCCTCCGTGCTGCGCGACATCGGCCGGTCAGGGATCAACACGTTCTACCGCGGTGAGATCGCAGCGGCTATCGCGGCAGCGATCAAGCGACGCGGCGGATTCGTCACAGCGCATGACCTTGCCACGCACCACTCCCAATGGGTGGACCCCATCGCCATCGGTTATCGCGACGTCGTCGTTTACGAGCTCCCACCGCCGACCCAGGGGCTCACCGCACTCGCGATGCTGGTGCGGCTTGCCGCGCGCGAGCCCTCAGCCCTGCGGCCGGGACCGGGATTCGTGCCCATGTTCAAGGAGATACGCGACGCCTGCTACCCGCTGCGCGACCGCTACATCACCGATCCGGATTTCTCGGTCGCGCCTCTCGAGCCCTTCCTTGACCCGACCCACGCAACCTCGGCCGGCGCGGGTGCGAGCGAAGGGGGAGACACCATCTACCTCTGCGCCGCCGACGAGTACGGCAACTGCGTGTCGCTGATCCAGAGTCTGGCGTACGACTTCGGTTCGGGCATCGTCGCGGAAGGCACCGGCATGCTGCTGCAGAACCGGGGCTGCTACTTCAGCCTCGCGCCCGACCATGTCAACCGCCTCGAGCCTCGCAAACGGACGATGCACACGCTGATCCCGGCGATGGCCGCCCGAGACGGGCGACCATGGGCGATCTTCGGCACCATGGGCGGGGACGGCCAGCCCCAGCTGCAGGCACAGGTGCTGATCAACCTCGTCGATCACTCACTCGAGCCCGACGAGGCCGTGGCGCGCCCGCGGATCCGGGTCCTTGCGGGGGGCGAGACGGTGAGCGTGGAGGCCGATTACCCCGGGGCCGGCGAGCTCGCCCGCCCGCCCTTGAACGCTCGACTCATGCCGGCGGGCCATCACTCCTTCGGACACGCGCACGCGATCGTCATCGACGGACCCGCGGCGTGGCGCGCCGGCGCCGATCCGCGCTCCGACGGTTCTGTCGAGTCCGTGCCGTAAAGCGGTGACGCAGTGGGGGCCCTAGGCCGGATTCATTCCGGCCGTCCCCTGCGTGCCACCTTCCAGATGCCGCCTCGCGTGGCCGAGGAGAGGAGGGGGTTCCGCGGGGGAGGACATCTGTCCTCACCCGCGCTTTTCGCAGAGTGGCGCATCAGTCCGGATCTACTCCGGCCGTCACCATAACGTGC
>DAIPXW010000277.1:0-3904 GCA_036783075.1 Candidatus Dormiibacterota bacterium
TCGGGAACTGGTCGTCGTTGCCGAACAGGCCGAGCAGCGGGCAGGCGAGGTCGGGGGCGCGGTCCACCAGCGGCGTGACCTTGAGGGGGAATCCCTCGGGGACGGTGCCCGTCGCCCGGTCGGGCGGAGATCGTGAGGTTCCTCACCTCGGTGATCGGCGCGCCTCCGGTGGTGACGGGCGACGTAGAGGTCTGGTGGAGCGTGTGAACGCTGCGGCTACAAGGGCACTCCGTAGATGGCCAGCACCTGTTTCAGCGCACCGAAGGCTTCCAAGGCGGCTAACTGTCGCTCGCGTAGCCCTCGTGCCACAGCTCAAAGGCGAACAGCGTCCAGAGCTGCTTGCGGTTGTCGCGCCGGCCGTCCAGGTGGTCCTTCACGAGTCGCGACACGGCGGATGCCTCGAAGAAACCCTCGCGCGCGATCCGCTCCGGCGCGAGGACGGAGAGCATCTGTTCCCTCAGCGGGCCGCGGAACCAGTCCGCGACCGGGATGCCGAAACCTTTCTTGGGACGGTTCAGGATCGCCGCCGGTAGGATCCCTCGGAGCGCGCGCTTCAGCAGGAACTTGGAACGGAAGCCACGCAGCTTCATGTTGAGCGGCAAGTGGGTGGCGTAGTCCACGAAGTCGTTGTTGAGCAGCGGCACGCGACCTTCCAGCGAAGCCATCATCGACGCACGGTCGAGCTTGACCAGGATGTCGTTCTCCAGGTAGAGCCGCATGTCCATGTACAGCACCTGGTTCAGGGGGTCGGACTCGGTGAGAGCGTCGCCTTCGCCGGGACGCCCACCGACCTCGAGCCCCTCCTGCATCTGGCGCGAGAGCACGGCGGCCCGCTCTTCGGCGGCGAACGAGCCCATCCACCGCGCGTGGCGCTCGGCCGTGGGGTAGCCGGCGCCGCCGACGAAACGCTTGGCGCGGAAGTCGAAGCTCAAGTTGCTCCTGGAGACCGGCAGCCTGCGCACGACGGGCTCCACCAATCCCTTGCGCAGCGCGCGCGGGGCCCTGCTGTAGTAGCCGGCGAGGCGGTGGGCCTGCAGGGTCGGGTAACCGGCGAACAGCTCGTCGCCGCCATCGCCCCCCAGGGCGACCTTGACGTGGCGGCGCGTGAACGCGGAGAGCAGGTACGTCGGGATGATCGAGGCGTCGCCGAGCGGCTCGTCGAGGAGCTGGGGCAGTCGAGGGATGAGCCCGAGCATCATGTCCGGCTCGAGCGTCAGCTCGTGGTGCTCGGTACCGAGGTGTCGCGCCACAAGGCGCGCGTGGTCGGATTCGTCGAACGTCCGCTCCGCAAAACCGACCGAGAAGCTCTTCACCTCGCCGCCGAGCTGGGTCATCATCGCCGTCACGGCGCTCGAGTCGATGCCGCCGGACAGGAATACGCCCAGGGGGACGTCGCTGATCAGCTCTTTGCGCACCGACTCCCGCAGCACGCGGCGGAGTTCCTCGCATTCCTCTTCGAGGCCCAGGGCGTGGTCTCCCCCCTCCGGCCCCAGACGAGGCGTCCAGTAGCGGCGGAGACGATGCATCCCACCGGCCACCGACCACGTCAGCGTGTGGGCGGGCTGGAGTTTGGCGATCCCCCTCACGATGGACCTCGGCGAGGGCACGAACTCGTGCGCGAGGTACAGGTCGAGCGCCACCGGGTCGATACCGCGCCGCAGCGCCGGGTCGCGCAGCAGCGCTTTGAGCTCGGACGCGAAAACAAGGCGCCTGCCGTCGATCGCGTAGTGCAGAGGCTTGATGCCCATGCGATCGCGAGCCAGGAACACGACGCCACGCCCGCGGTCGAGGATGGCGAACGCGAACATGCCGTTGAGCCTTTCCACCATGTCCTCACCCCACTCCTCGTATCCGTGCACGAGGACCTCGGTGTCTGCCTTGGACTCGAAGACGTGCCCCGCGGCGACCAGGTGCTCGCGGAGCTCGAGATGGTTGTAGATCTCGCCGTTCTGCACCACCCACACCGTCGAGTCCTCGTTGTGGATCGGCTGGTGGCCGCCCTCGAGGTCGATTATGGAAAGGCGCCGCATGCCCAGCGTTACGCCGTCGAGGTGGACGCTCCCCTCATCGTCAGGCCCGCGGTGCTCGAGCGCGGAGCACATGCGCAGCACCAGCTCACGACCCGCGGCCGCATCGCCGCCCGCGACCCCGCAGATCCCGCACATCTATCGGGTGCTGCGGACTGACGGCCTCCCGTCGGTCGCCAACTCCTTGCGAGGCGAGCGTTCGATGATCTCGCGCACGACATAGGTGGTCTTGGCCTGCGACTCGTGATAGGTCCGGATCGAGAGCTCGGCCAGAAGGCCCATCAGGATGCATTGCACGCCCACGAGCGCGAGGAACACGGCCAGCAACAGGAGCGGGTTGTTGTGCGCGTACGGGTAAGGGGGGACGAGCTTCTGGATGATCACGATCGCGCCGCAGACGAAAGCCAGCGCCCACAGGGCGAACGCGGTGAACCCGAAGAAGTAGATGGGCTTTGTCGAGTAGCTGCCGAGCAGCTTGACCGTGATCAGGTCCAGCAGAACCCGCGACGTGCGCGCCAGCGAGTACTTCGACCTGCCGAACGATCGCGGCCTGTGGTTCACGGTCAGCTCGGTGATGCGCGCGCCAACCCATGACGCATAAACCGGGATGAACCGGTGCATCTCGCCGTAGAGCTTCACGTCCTGGATCACGTCGCGGCGGTACGCCTTGAGCGTGCAGCCGAAGTCGTTCAGGGGAACCCCCGTTACACGGGCGATGATCCAGTTCGCGATCCTCGAAGGGAGGACTCGCACCGCGTCATCGTGCCGGTCCTTCCTCCACCCGCTGACCACGTCGTACCCCTCGTCGATCTTTTCCAGCAATCGCGGGATGTCGTGCGGGTCGTTCTGCATGTCGCCGTCGAGGAAGATCACGATTTCGCCGCGGCTGTGGTCGATGCCCGCCTGGACCGCGGCCGTCTGGCCGAAGTTGCGCCGGAAGCTGACCACACGCACGTGCGCATCGCGCGTGGCGAGCTGCCCGAGGCGCTCTGTGCTTCCATCCCGGCTGCCGTCGTCGATGTAGAGCAACTCGTACGACATGTCCAGGGTGTCGAGCACGCCCATCAGCTCCTCGTGCAGGGGCGCGATGCTGTCGAGCTCGTTGTAGACGAGCACGACCACCGAAAGGCGTGGGGCCACGCTGGCGGCGTGGCGGATGCGCGTGGCCATGGCACGGATTGTAGGACCATGCCGCAGACCCCTTAATTGATCGCTTAAGCTCGAATCCGGATGACCGTAGAGGCGATTCAACTTCGCGGAGTGGAGCGCGACAAGGCGCGGCCCACGGCCTGGTGGATCTTCCCCACCGTGCCGCTGATCGCGGCCGCGCTCGCATTCGCCTGGACGCTTCACGGGGAGCTGCAGCGCGCCTACGGCATGACCGGGTCGGCCTGGGACCTCGCCTACGACCAGCAGGTCATCTGGAACATCTCGGTCGGCCAGGGTTTCTACACCAGCTTCGCGCGGGCCAACTTCCTCGGCATCCACTTCGAGCTGATCTTCGTCGTGCTGGCCGCAGTCGAGAAGGTCTGGGCGAACCCCGCGGTGCTCTTGATCTTCTCGTCGGCCGGTCTCGCCGCCACCGCGCCAGCCGCCTACCTCTTCTTCCGCGCGATGCTTCCCGCCGACCGCTCAGAGTCACCCTGGCTCGCGATCGCCCTCGCGGCGCCGATACCGTTCTGGGCGGCGATCCAGGAAGCCGCGCGCGACTTCTTCCACCCCGAGAACATGGCGCTGGCGCTGGCGCTCCTCGCGGCGTGGGCCGGCATCCGAGGCCACAGGATCGCGATGTGGATCCTCTGCGTGCTGGTGCTGACCTGCAAGGAGGACCAGGTCTACACCGTCGGGGTGATCGCGCTGCTCATGAGGGTGCACGG
>DAIPXW010000278.1:0-3888 GCA_036783075.1 Candidatus Dormiibacterota bacterium
CAGCGCCGCCTGGTCGCGTGGAGCTCTTACATCGTTCTCACCGCGCCTGCCCCCGAACGGCTCCGAGAGATCGGCTGGACCGGCGGCGAGCTGATTTCCGACTTCCGCACGTCCCTGCGCTACTTCAGGACGACTCAGGACGGAAGGATCGCGTTCGGCGGCGGCGGCGGTCGCGCGCGCAGCAGAATCGACGACGCGTTCACGCACGACTCACGCGCGGTGATGGAAGCGGCGCAGGGCTTCAGGTTGATGTTTCCGAGCTTCGCCGACGTGCCCCTGGAGGACGGGTGGGGCGGCCCGATCGACGTCTCGCCCACCCACCTGCCGGCGTTCGGCAGCCTCGATCCGGGCAACCTCCATTTTGCCGTGGGCTTCACCGGCAACGGGGTCGCGCCGTCGCACCTGGCCGGACAGGTCCTGGCCGACCTCGTGACCAAGCGGGACACCGACAACTTGCGGCTCCCAATGGTCAACCCGAAGCCGAGGCGGTTCCCACCGCAGCCGTTCCGCTCGTGGGGAGCGGCGGTGGTACGGAGGGCGATGATCGCCGAGGAGACGGCGGAGGAGCAGGGGCGGCGGCCCAACCCGCTCGTCTCCCAGCTCGCCCGGATGCCTCGCAGGATGGGCTACCTGCTCGGCCATTAGGCAGGCGGCTCAGGTCTTCTTGAGATCTCCGAGCAGGTGCACGCCCCAACCTCGCGGGGTCACGCGCTCCGCAAACACGGAGGCCCTGAACATCAGGCTGTTCAAGGCGAGGTAGGTCGGGTCGGGCACCACCCGCAGCTCGGCGACCTGCAGACCCGACTCCGAAGCCAGCCCGCGCAGGTTGTGCACTGTGTTGGCGCGGTACCGGACCCGGAACGTGTCCGCCTCGACGCGCCCGTAGAGCCTCGGTACGACACGGCGCTGCAGCGCCGGCAGGGCCTTGCCGAGGCGGTTCAGGAAAAGGAGCGGGTTGCGCAGGTTGGGGGTCAGGAACACGAAGTGCCCGCCCGGCGCCAGCACCCTCCGCACCTCCCGCAGGACCGTCGCCGGGTCCTTCACGTGCTCCAGGACCCACAAGCAGACGATGAGGTCGAAGGTCTCGCCCACAAACGGAAGGCGCTCGCCCACGCCACGGATGACTGGCATCCCTGGCGCGCGATGCTCGGACAGCGACGGTTTATCGGGGTCAAGCCCTGCCGCCAGCGCCACGTCGCGCCAGAAGAGCTCCACGACGCCGCCGCGGCCGCAGCCGAGGTCGAGGACCCTGCTCTCCGGGGTGATGTAGCCGCGTACGAGAGCCTCGAGCTGGTCGCCGCTGGATCGCCACTCGGGCCGCATGGCCTTGTAGCGGGCGCGGTACGAGTTCTGGAGCGTAAGTGGAAGCAGCGCACTCGCGGAGCGATCTCCATGCATCCGCGCGCCCGGGTCTCCGCCCATGCTGGCGCATTCTGACGTTTCCCCTCTCCCGCGCGGGAGTTGGTCAGGGTGAGGGTCCGCCGGCGAATTACGAGGCGGGTTTCCTCGCCCTGATGTAGGCGCTTCCGACCTTCCCGTCCACGCCCGGCATGCTCTGTTCCGCGTGCACCTGGAAATCGGCGCCGCTGAACCCGGCTGATACGAGGGCGGCGCGGTACTCGTCGATCGGGATCGTTCCCGAGATGCAGCCCGCCCACGAGTCGAGCTGCTTCTTGAGGGCCGGCTCGAGCGGCTCCAGCTCGACCATGTCCGCGACCGCGAACAGGCCTCCAGGGCGGAGCACGCGGAACGCCTCCTTGATCACCGCGCTCTTGTCCTCGGCCAGGTTGATGACGCAGTTCGAGATCACGACGTCGACGGACGAGTCCGGAAGCGGGATGGCTTCGATCGAACCCTTGAGGAACGTTGCGTTTTCGACGCCCGAGCTCGTTTTGTTGTCGTTGGCGAGCTGCAGCATCTCGTCGGTCATGTCGACGCCGTACGCGTGGCCTCCGGGCGACACGCGCTTGGCCGACAGGAGCACGTCGAGGCCTGCACCCGACCCGAGATCCAGCACGACCTGGCCCGGCCGCAGCTCGGCGAGCATCGTCGGGTTGCCGCAGCCCAGGCTCACAGCATCGCTCATGCCGATCTCCTTGAGCTGGTCAGACGAATACGACCCCGCGCAACCGCAATCGGGCCCATCCACCTGGCAGCAGCCCACCGCCCCGGGCTCGGCCTGGATCACAGCCAGCTGCTTTGCGGCTCCGGCGTAACGCGACCTGACGGCCTCTTTGATCTCGCTCATGTCGTTTGACTCCTCTGATCGATGAATGTCGATGGGTGCAGGTTACCATATCCATCGACAAATGTGGATGGGTTCGCTTACAATGACCTCAGATGGCGACCAAGGTGCTCCCGGTCCTGAGGATGCGCGGCGCGTGCTGCGAGCTTCCCGACGTCGACGCCCGGTGGGCAGGCGATACCTCGGACCTGATGAAGGCTCTTGCGGACCCGACCCGGCTCACGATGCTTGCGTCATTGTGGAAAGCCGGCGGGCCGATCTGCATCTGCGATTTCACCGCCGGCCTCGAGCTGACCCAACCGACGATCTCGCATCACATGGCCAGGCTCAAAGAGGCGGGCCTGGTGGAGTCGGAGAAGCGCGGCATCTGGGTGTACTACCGGCTGCGCGACAGGCTCGCGCCTTCGACCCGCCGTCTGCTTGCCCACCTGCTGGACTAACGCTACCGTTACCGCGTGCGCCTTGGCTGGTTGGTCGCCGCATTGTTGCTGGTGGTCGCTTGCGGTGGATCGAATCCGTCGAGCCACGCCACTCCGACGGTTTCAGGGCAGCCGATTCCTTCCACGAGCCCAAGCGCTAGCGCATCCGCTGGGGCCTCGCCCAGCACGAGCGCGCCCGCCAGCCCGGCGACAACGCCTAGCGGCAGCGGCCTCGTGCACTGCACCGCACCGGTTCCAACAGGCGATACCCTCGTCATTGGGTCGCTGGCAGGCGACCCAACGGTCATCGTCCGTGACATCCAGGACCCGTCGAACGCGCACACGCTCTGCAGGTTCGACTCCGGGGCGTCCTCGCCACAGTTCGTGAGCGCCTCCCAGGTCGCTTACGAGACGGCCGGCGGGCAGATCGTCAAGGCCGACCTCGCGAGTGGCGCGACCACGGTGCTCGCCACATTCGCGACAGGATTCGGGTCGGGCCAGTACTCGATCAGCCCCGATGGGCGTTCGCTCACGTACATCGACGGCAACGCCTGGCACCTGGTGACCCCGTCGGGCAACCGCGTGCTGACGACGCTGCCCGCGGTGCCGGCGCGCGGCACCAGCCCCGACCAGGACGACAGCTTCCTGAGCTTCTCGCCCGACGGCCTTTACATCGCATGGGTGCAAACGTTTCACACCGGTGGGACTGGCGCGACCGCGCCCGACCAGGTGCGGCGCGCGAGCGACGGCACCCTCGTCTACTCGACCACGGGCATGACCATGGCGGTGTGGTCATCGACGCCAAGCCGGCTCTACTTCCGAGATGTGACCGGCAACATGCATCGATGGGACCCGAGCAGCGGACTCTCTTCGATGCTCGCCATCAACTGGATCAGGCCGCGCTCGTCACCCGACGGCCGCTGGATCGCGTACACCTTCCGGACCTCGGGCGGCCTCGGCGGCGTCGGTTTCTACAGCGTGCAGACCAACAGCGTTTCGAACACCTCACCGCCGGGGCGCTCCGAGGTCAAGTTCCTGAACAACGACCTGGTCTGGTACCAGGGCGAGAAGGCCTGCCCCAGCTGTTTCGGGGGCCAGCCGACGCCGACGGGCGTCTGGTACATCTACGACATCGCCGGCGCCTCGGAGGTCGTCTCCCGCCTGTCCAGCGTGCTGGACGGCTGGCCGCGGTCGACGGCTCCAGGCCTCTGAAACAAAGGCCGG
>DAIPXW010000279.1:0-3884 GCA_036783075.1 Candidatus Dormiibacterota bacterium
TCTACGAAACGCTCCCGGCGCCGCAGCTCGACGAAGGCGTGCTGGACAGCGCCGTGGGCCGCATGTCGGAATACATCGTCACGCTGCAGCCGATCGTCGAGACGCTGGTCGAGGATTAGGGCGCGTTGGATCCGCTCGAGGCACGCCACCTCTTCCCGATCGTCGAGCGCTACATCCATATGAATCACGCCGGGGTGTCGCCGATGTCGCAGCGGGCGGCCGCCGCGATCGATCAGGTGGTCGACGCCTCGATGAACCGCCCTTACCGAGACCACTGGGCGCAGGACGAGGCATCGCGGGTGCGCGAGCTGGTCGCGCGGCTGATCAACGCGCCGGAGGGCTCGATCGCGCTCACCCGGAGCACGGCCCACGGCTTGTCGCTCCTGGCGCAGGGCCTCGAATGGCAAAGGGGCGACAACGTCGTCGGTGCCGCCGGCGAGTACCCGGCCAACGTGTATCCGTGGATGTCGCTCGCGTCAAGAGGCGTTGAGCTCCGCCAGGTCCAACCGGTGGAAGGCCGGATCCTGCCTGATGCGGTGTTCCGCCTCGTCGATGGCCGCACCCGGGTGGTGGCGCTTTCCCACGTCGAGTTCTGGAACGGTTATCGGGTGGACATAGAGGCCATCGGCGACGAGTGCCGGCGCCGCGGCATCGTCTTTGCGGTGGACGTGATGCAGAGCGCCGGCGCGATGCGGCTCGACGTCGGTCGGATGCCGGTCGATTTCTGCGCCGCGGGCGCAGGCAAGTGGCTTCTCGGGCCGCCGGGCATCGGCTTCTGCTTCTGCGCGACGCACCTGCTCGAAAGCATCCGCCCCGTCATCGTGGGGGTGATGTCCGTCGCGGCGCACGACAGGTACTTCGATTACGACCTGACTATGGCGCCCGGGGCCCAGCGCTTTGAGGAGTCGGTCATCTCGCTGCTCGACACCGCCGCGTTCGGCGCGGCGCTCGAGCTGATCCTCGAAGTGGGGACCGAGGTCATCCAGGAACGCATCCTGGACCTCGCGGCAAGGCTCGCGGACGGACTGGCCGACCGCGGTTGCGAGATCGTGGAGCCATGGCCGCGCACTCGCGCGGAATCGGCAGGCATCGTGTCGTTCCGCAAGCCGGGCGAGAGCGCGCAGGCCGTGCTGCGCGACCTGAGCGCCGCGCACATCATCGCCAGGACGCACAGAGATTTCGTCAGATTGTCACCGCATTTCTACAACACCGAAGAGGAGGTCGACCGAGTGCTTGACGTACTTTCGCCGCAGAGGGTTTCCAACCCATGAGGACCGTCGAGGTCACCGACGACCTCCAGGCCTACATGGACGGTCTGATACGGCCGCGCGACGCGGTGCTCGCCCGGATGGAGAATGAGGCGAGCGCCGAGAACATCCCCATCGTCGACACGCATGAGGGCGCGCTGCTCCACCTGCTGGTCAAGATCGCGGGAGCCAGGCGCGTGCTCGAGCTGGGAACGGCCACCGGCTACAGCGGGATCTGGCTTTTGAGGGGCACGGACGGCGGCAACCTCACCACGTTCGAGACCGACCCGAAGCGGGCCGCCCGGGCGCGCGCCAACTTCTCCGAGGCAGGGTTGGGAAAGCAGGCGATGGTGATGGAGCAGGACGCGGTGACCGGGCTCGAGAAGCTCGACTCGAAGTTCGACGCGTGCTTCATCGACCTGCTCAACTCGTTTCCGACCGAGGACGTGACACTCAGGGTCGCCGAGCTGTGCTTGGAGCGGCTCGACGCCGGCGCCCTGCTGATGGCGGACAACGCTCTCCGGCAGGGCGAGGTGCTCCACCCGAAGAACCAGCAGGCGCGAAACGTCGCCGCCTACAACCAGTGGGTCGCGAAGCACCCGCAGCTGGATAGCATCGTGATCCCGATCCGCGACGGCCTGTCGGTCGCCCGAGTCAAAGACTGACCAGCGCCGTCAGATGCACCAGTTCCGACCGGGCACTATTGCTTGCCGGGGATGCTCTCTTCGCCCTCGATCCAGTACGTGCCGTCGGCCGCGTGCTCCTTCTTCCAGATTGGCACGGACTCCTTGAGACGGTCGATGCCCCACTTGCACGCGGCGATCGCCTCGGCGCGATGTGGGCACGAGACCGCGACGACCACCGAGGCTTCACCGATCTCGAGCTTGCCGGTGCGATGGGCCATCGCCACGCGGGCTTCCGGCCACTGCTCCGCGATCTCCTCTCCGATCTTTCGCATCTGCGCCACGGCCATCTCCGAGTAAGCCTCGTAGTCGAGATGCGTCACCGCTCGGCCGCGCGAGTTGTCACGCACCACGCCGGTGAATGTGCATATCGCGCCCGCGCCCCTGTGCGCGACCGCAGCTTCCATGCGCCTTGCGTCGAGCGGGTCCGTGGTGATCTCGAACAGCACTCCGACGCCATGAGCGCCGCCGCTGACCGGGGGGATGAACGCGACCTCGTCGCCGTCCGCGACCTTCGCGTTCCAATCGCTGAACTCCTGGTTGAGCGCGGCCCGCACCCCGTCGAGGTCGGGTTCGAGGGCGGGGTGGGCTCGCCTCAGCGCTTCGTAGACGTCTGCGAGGGTCGACGCGGCGGGAAGCTCAAGCGTCTCGGTGTCGATCCCCGCCTGCTCGCGAAGCCGGGCGAAGAGCCGGGCGCGGACGGCGATCGCTACAGGCACGAGGCCAATGGTAGTTAGGCCGCCCGGCGCCGGGCGTGCTCCGCGGCGACTTGCCTGGGGGACGCGACTTTGATCCCGCTGATGCTTGTCCTGACGTTCGCGCTGCTGGTGATCGGCCTGGCCGCGGCGCGCGGGCTGCGCAGCCGCCGCGCGATGCGCTTCATCCTCCTGCTCGGGATCGTCGCGGTGCTCCTGGTCACGTCGCCGGTGACCGCCGCGTGGGCGATCTGGCTCGCCGCCGACGCCCGATGCGGCGGTCCGCCGGTCACCGCGACCAGGTTCGCGGCCGCGGACACATACGACCTCCCCGGCGACCGCAACTACAGCCCGGGCGTGTTCCCCATCATCCTCCCCGACTACTACTGCACCAAGGCGGACGCCGAAGCAAATGGCTTCCACCGCGACCCGGCCCGCTGAGGATCAGTCCGGGCGCGGGTTCCCGACGAATACGTGCACCTCTTTTCCCGAGTCCAGGGCGCGCTCGACCGTGGAGCGCGTGCCCCTGGAGGTGCCGTCCCAGAACGCGACCAGAACGTCGCAGGCGTCGATCAGGCGCTGGTTGCGCACGGCCGACTTGCCGGCGTCGGAAAGCTCCTCGAACGAGGCGGGCATGACCTGCACGGGGATGCCTTTTGCCCGCGCGGCCCTTGTCGCCTCCGCGTCCACGCCGCTCGAGCTGCCCGTGATGATCGATGCCCGTGGCGGCAGCGCCTTGACGTAGTCGCTCACGCGCTGGGGCTCGGCGAACCGCCGGCTCCCCACGATGGCTACTCGCATCAGCCCGCGGTGGAGGCGCTCTTGCCGATCGTGTGAATGTTCTCTTCGAACATCGCGCGCAGCTTTCGCGCCTGACGGTCGTATTCGTCGGGATTCGACCATGTCCCGCGCGGGTCCAGCACCTCGGTCGGCACTTCGGGTACATGATCCGGGATCTCCAGGCCGAACACGGGGTCCGGGTGGGTGTCCACCCCGTGCAGCTTGCCCTGGACAACCGCTCGCACGATTGCGCGCGTGTGCGCGATGGACATCCGCTGGCCGACCCCGTAAGGGCCGCCGACCCAGCCGGTGTTCAGCATCCACACGTCGGCGTGATGCCGGTTCACGCGGTCGATCAGCATGTCCGCGTACCGGTCTGGAGGAAGCACGAGGAACGGCGACGCGAAGCAGGTGCTGAAGATCGGCTCGGGCTCGGTGACGCCGCGCTCGGTGCCCGCGACCTTGGCCGTGTAGCCGGA
>DAIPXW010000280.1:0-3884 GCA_036783075.1 Candidatus Dormiibacterota bacterium
GGGATCGGCGAGCGATCCGCCGATCAGCTGGAACACCGTTGTTGCGATCTTTGCAAGACGTAGAGATGACATTTGCTGCCTCCGGAGTGGTGCGTTCGCCACAGCCTAACGCACCGATGGGCGATTTCCTGCTATCGCCGGTCATTTGTTGCCTGCTTACGTCGCCACGGTCAGCCCGAGTGGTAGCTGAGCTGCCCATCGACGCACTCGTAGTGATACGGCCCGGTGACCAATCCTGATCCACCACCGCCGCTGGTCCCGCTCGCCGGGCACACGATGATCCGTTGAGTCACCTCGAATCCGGCGACGAGCACGGCGACGGCGGCCACCCCCGCCGCGACCCCGATGAGCCCGGTCGGTGTCCAGATGGGCCCTTTCAACGCCCTCAAAGCTGAGCCCGATGCGAGGATGCCGGCGAGGCCGAGAGGCAGCCCGATCGAAAACGCCGCGATGATCCCGAGGACTAAAAGGCCGCCCGCGGCGCCGGCGCGCAGCGGCATACGCCAGCTGGGACTCGGAAAGCGAGTCAGCGACAATCCCAAGAGCGCCGCCATCAAAAGGAGGTAGCCCGCGACGAACGGCACCGTGTACGCGTCGGGCGCGACCTCGCCCTGGCCTCGAATCAGCAGCACATAAACGGCGTCCTCGAGCACGACGATCGCGAGGGCCGCCCAGGCCATGATCCGCGCGGCGCGGGCTTCCACCACCGCACTGTACCGGTCGGGTCCTGTGCCTCCGTACACTTACTCATCGTGCCGGAGTTCAGCCCCGGTCTGGAGGGTGTGGTCGCCGCCCAGACCGCGATCAGCGAGGTGGACGGCGCCAACGGCCGGCTCATCTACCGTGGCGGCTACCTGATCGAGGACCTCGCGCCCGTCGCGGGATTCGAGGAGGTCGCCTATCTCCTCTGGCATGGTGAGCTGCCGGACAGGTCCGAGCTCGACGAGCTGCATCACGGGATGGCGGCCGCGCGCGAGCTGACTCAGGCTGCGAACCGGGTGCTCGGCGCGACCGAACCCGACACCGACCCGATGGACGTGATGCGCACGGTGGTCTCCGCGCAAGGCGCGACCAGGACGCTGGCCAAGCCGACGCTGGAAGAGGCGGTCGCGTTGACCTCGGTCTTCCCGACCATCGTGGCGGCAAGCTACCGCCGTCGCCAGGGCAAGGAAGTGATCGGCCCGCGCGGCGAGCTTTCACACGCGGCAAACCTGCTCTGGATGATGGAGGGCGAAGAGCCCGCAGCCGAGAGAGTGCGATGGCTCGACTCATACCTCGTCCTGCTTGCAGACCACGGGCTGAACGCTTCGACCTTCGCGGCTCGCGTGATCGCTTCGACGGGCAGCGACCTCACCTCATGCGTGGTGGGTGCGATAGGCGCGCTCAAAGGACCCGCACATGGTGGGGCCACGTTTGCCGCGCGCACGATGCTGGACAAGGTCGGCTCGGCCGAGAACGCCGACAAATGGATGCACGAGGCGCATGCGCGACACGAACGGTTCGCGGGCTTCGGCCACCGCGTGTACAGGACATACGATCCGCGGGCCAGAATTCTTCGTGAGATGGCCAAGGTCGCGGACCCGGAGCTGCACCGCACGGCGGCACGCACCGAGGAGCTGGCGCTTGAGATCCTTCATGAGGCACACCCCGAGCGACCCAACGCGACCAACGTAGATTTCTGGGCCTCGGTCGTGCTGACCGGCGCTGGCATCCCCAAAGAGATGTTCACGTGCCTGTTCGCCACGTCCCGCGTCGCCGGATGGACGGCGCACGTTCTCGAATCGCTCGCGGATCTCCGGATCATCCGCCCGGCGTCGGTCTGGACCGGCCCGGAGGCGGGCAAGAAGCCCGCGGCCCTGGCGCAGCGATGAGCGGTGCCTACGTTCCCGGCCTCGAGGGAATCGTTGCCGCGCAAACGGCCATCTCCATGGTCGACGGCGAAAACGGCCGTCTCGTCTATCGCGGATACGTGATCGCCGACCTGGCCGAGGACATGTCGTTCGAGGAGGTGGCCTACCTTCTGTGGCACGGCGTTCTGCCGACGCGCGCCGAGCTGGACGCCCTCAGCCTCGAGCTCGCGGGTTCCCGAAACCTGACCAGGGCCGCGACGACCGCCCTGGACGCCCTGCCGACGGACACGGACCCGATGGACGTTCTCCGCAGCATCGTGTCGGTGCAGGGAGTGGAGCACAGGCTGGAGAAGCCGACCATCCCGCTCGCGATCCATGCCACGGCGTCGTTCCCGACCATCCTCGCGAATTTCCATCGGCGACAGCTCGGCCTCGAGCCGGTCAAGCCGCGGGCGGACCTCGGCCATGCGGCCAACTACCTCTACATGATGAACGGCAAGGAGTCGAGCCCAGAGATGGTGCGCGCGCTCAACACGTATCTCGTGCTCCTCGCCGACCATGGCATGAACGCATCGACGTTCACCGCCCGGGTGATCGCGTCGACGGACTCGGATCTCGCCTCCTGCCTGGTCGGCGCGATTGGAGCCCTCAAAGGCCCCGCCCACGGAGGCGCCCCGTCGGCGGTGATGGACCAGCTCGAGAAGATCGGCACGGCGGCCAACGCGGACCATTGGATGCGCGAAGCACGCAAGCAGAAGGTGCGGTTCATGGGATTCGGCCACCGCATCTACCGCACCTACGACCCGCGCGCGAGGATTCTCAAGGCGATGTGCGCGCGGCTGAACCCCGAGTTCTACGAGCTCGCGTCGAAGGTCGAGGAGACGGCGCTCGCGATCCTCCACGAGGAGCACCCAGAGCGGCCCCAGGCGACCAACGTCGAGTTCTACTCGGCGGGCGTCCTGAACGCGATCGGCCTGCCCAAGGAGTACTTCCCGCCCACATTTGCCGTGTCGCGGGTGGCCGGCTGGTCGGCCCACGTCCTGGAGCAGAGCGCGAACAACCGCATCATCCGCCCGCAGTCGGAGTACATCGGACCGGAGCCTCGAAAACCGATACCGATCGCCGAACGCGGCTAAGCTCCGCCTCGCGATCCCACCCGACAGCCGGAAAGCGCGCAACCTCGCACTGGCGGCCGTGGCCGCATTCCTGCTGTTGGGCGGCGCATTCACGGCCTGGTTCGTGGTCGTGGTACCGCTCCACAGAGAAGCCCTCGACAACGACCTGACGCTGGTCTACATCGGCGCCCGAATCGGCCTGCAAGACGGATGGAATCACATCTATTCGCTGAGCCTCCAGCATCAGCTCTTCACCGAGCTCCGGCCCACGGCCCCGTTCAACGACGGCGAGCGCTTCCTCTCACCGCCGCCGTTCGCCTGGCTGATGGTGCCGCTGACCGCCATCGGCGCGGCCGGCGCAACCTACGTGTGGCTTGGCGTGTCCGTGGCGTCGCTCGTCGCAGCGTGGTGGATCGCCGCGCCCGCGAGCGGCTGGACACGGGCGCTGTGGCTGCTGGCCGCGCTCGCGTGGTATCCGGTGCAGTACAGCCTCAGCCTGGCGCAGCCCGCGCCGGTCGTTCTCCTTGCGGTGATCGCCTGCTGGGCGCTGGCGGAGCGCGGCCGGCCCTACCTCGCGGGCGTGGTGCTCGGGCTCTCGGTGCTCAAGCCCCAGCTGGTGCTTGCCGTGCCGCTCGTCCTGCTGGCCGCGGGGCGTTGGAAGATCGCGGCCGCGTGGGCGGCGACCGTCGGAGTCGCGGCACTGGTTTCTTTGATGGTGGTCGGACAGCAAGGCGTTGGCGACTATCGCTCGCTTCTCGCGGAAGCCCAGAACGTGACCAACAACCGCTACTTCACCTCCGCGTTCGTGCTGGGTCCCGGGCTTGCCAGCTACGCCTGGCAGGGCCTGGTGCTGGCGGGGGGGGTGGCCGGCGCGGTCCTGAACCGCAGGGCGAGCCTCGCCCGTCTCTTCGCGCTCGGC
>DAIPXW010000281.1:0-3870 GCA_036783075.1 Candidatus Dormiibacterota bacterium
GTCGACCGATTCGGGGATGGGTCCCGGCGCCGGAGGTTCGGGCACCGATCGAACCTCAGGCGCTCCAGCGCTCGCGCGCCTCGCCGGCGTTCGCCGTGCTGACGTGCGCCGAGCGGCGGGCTTAGCGGCTGGCGGCTTCGGGGCGGCCGGCTTGGCGGCGGCTCTCTTTGCGGCCGGTTTTCTGGCGGCCGGCTTCCGAGCGGCGGTGGTGCGCTTGGCGGTGGTCGCCTTCTTCTTGACCGCGGTCTTCGCGCGGCGGGTGGTGCTCGCCGCCCGTCGCCTGGTGGACGTGGCGCGTCCCGCACCGCGCGACGCCGCGCCGCGCGCGAGCTGCTGCACCTGCTTGGTCAGTCCCTCCAGGCGCTTCAACGCCTTGTCCACGTCCGCCTGCCTCGCGCTGCGGTTGACTCGCGTCTCGAGCTGGTGGACAGCCGACATCACCGTCTTTTGACCGTCTTTGACCGTGCGCTCGATCTGCTTGCGGAGGTCGGGTGGGACGCGGCTCTCCGCGTCGCGGAGGGCCTTTCTACCGGCCCTGACCGCCCGGCCAACCAGCCCGGAGCGCCTGGATCGGGACGATGCTCGCTTTCTCGCTGCCATGCATCAACCTCCATGAAAGAGCCCCGCGCGGGACGCATAACGCACCGCGTTAGAATGGGCCGCGGACTTGACGACAACCCCTGAGCGACACCTTATCAAGAAGTACGCGAACCGCAAGCTCTACGACACGCGCACGAGCAAATACGTGACGCTGGAAGGCATCGGTGAGCTGGTCCGCGACGGCCACGAGATCAAGGTGGTCGACCGCGACAACGGCACGGACCTCACGCAGGTGATCCTGTCCCAGATCGTGCTTTCCCATGAGAAACGAGGACCGGCGCGGCTGGTCGACGCCGGGGGCGAGGTCATCCACGACCGCGGACAGGCGCTGCTCGACTACGTGCGCAAGACGCTGAACGTGCCTGGCGACCTGAGAACCCAGATGGAGCGCCGGCGCGAAGACATCGAAGGCAGGGCTGACGAGGCGATCGTGCACGCTCTGCAGCGCCTGCGGATCCCGAGCCACACCGACATCGACCGGATCAACCAGCGTCTCGATCGCATCTCGGCCCAGCTGAAGAAGCTGGGCGCCAAGGATGCGGTCACCACGAAGAAAGCCCGAAAGAAGACCGGCGCGCGCTGATGGAGATTCCCTCTCCCGCCCCGCGGGAGAGGGTCAGGGTGAGGGCCCGCGGTGTCCCTACGATGAGATTGCGTACACGAACGGTCTCTCGCTGACGACGTTCTGGATCGCGATGTCGGCCTCGACCCGGTAAGTCGCCAGCCTGACGCGCCTGTCTGCGCGCAGCTGCTGCGTCATCAGGTCCGCCACCTCTGCAAGGCGGTTCGGGTCTCCGATGGTCGTTATGGTCCAGGGCGGCGCCACCACCACGCCGTCGATGGCGACGCCTCCACTCGTCTGCTCGATCGGTGTCCCCGCGGCGACGCGGCGGTCATTGACCTCGATCGCCTCGGCGCCCCCGGCCTTGAGGTTGTTGAGCGCGTCCTGCAGGTCGAGCGCCTGCAGCCCCACGGCGTCGATCGAGATCACGACGCCGGGCCCGTGGACCGGTACAAACCCATCGATGGCGCGCAGCCGGTCGGCTTCCTCGGTCAACACCTCGTCGGCGGCCCCGCCATTGCCCGACTGCAGCTTCGCCTGCAGCAGCGACAGGTCGGCTGCCTCCACCGCCAGGGAGTCGTTGGCGCGATGCAGATCGTCGATGAGGAACGCGAGAGATGTCGAGTCGAGGCCGACAAGGCTTCGTTCAACCTCCAGCTCACTGCGGATCTGAACCGTCGCGACGAGCGCCACCAGGAGGGCGATCAGCCAGACGCTGACTCCGCGCGCCGAGGTCCGGCGCGGCGGCCTGGACCTGAGCCTGCCCGAGGCTTCTCGCGAGCTCACGGCGTCGGGGTCGCGCTCGTGGGGTAGGCCACGTGCGGGATCTGGAGGCTTGAGTCGTAGGCCGGGAGCGCGAGGTCCGGGCTGCCGAAAAACGCGACCCTCAGCTGGAACTGCACCTGGCGCGCCCTGATGTCCGGCAGGGCAGAAGAATCGTCGAGCGCCGCGAACATGCGGTTGCGGTCTCCCACCGCGGTCACCTTGAGCGGTGACGAAAGCGGTGGTCCCTGGTCGATCACCACCTCGCCGGCCGAGCCCGAGTACGAGGTGAGCGGGGTGATGCGCCGGCCGTTGACCGCGACACCTTCAGCACCCTGGGCGAACAGCAGGTTCACGACGTCCTGGACGTCCTGGAAGTTCACGAGATAGCCTGTCTGCCCGCCCGTGTCGGGCCCGGGCACACCGTTGCCGAGGTCGACCTCGACGCCCGGACCGTGCATGGCGGTCAAACCCGCATGGGCGCGCAGGTCGGCGACCTGGTTCTGGAGCGCCTGGGTCGCGGCCGACCGGCTCGCCGCGTCGGCCTCGAGGGCATCGATCTGCGAGCGAAGCGTGGCGATCCGGCGCCGGGAATCCGCGTTGGTCGCCTCAAGGTCTTGGACGCTCCGCACCAGGGCTTGGTAGCGGGCCACCTGGTTGGAGGGCGTGAGCAGCTGCGCCTTGACCTGGCCGGCGACGAGAAACCCAGTCGCGACCGCGACGGCCGCGACCACGGCGAGGGTGAGGAGCTGCCTGCGTGACATCGCGCCAATTCTCGGGCAGCGCGGCGACCGACGGGTTACTATCGGAAGTCCCGATGGCGGTCGAAACCCGCGCCTCCGCCTTCCAGACCGCCCAGCGGCGGTTTGACGCGGCGGCTGACGTGATCGGGCTCTCGGATGACGCCCGGCGCGGCCTCCGCGAGGTCAAACGTGAGCTCACCGTTCACTTCCCGGTGCACATGGACGACGGGTCGGTCCGCGTCTTCACCGGCTGGCGGGTTCAGCACAACATCAGCCGCGGCCCGGCCAAAGGCGGCATCCGATACCACCCCGACGTCAACCTGGACCTGGTCAAGGCCCTGGCGATGCTGATGACCTGGAAGTGCGCCGCGGTCGGGCTGCCTTACGGCGGTTCGAAAGGCGCGGTGGCCTGCGAGCCGGCCAAGCTCTCGCTGTCGGAGCTCGAGCACCTCACGCGCCGGTATGCGACAGAGATCGCGATCCTGATCGGCCCGGAGAAGGACATCCCCGCCCCCGACATGGGCACGAATCCCCAGGTCATGGCCTGGATCATGGACACCATATCGATGCACTCGGGCCACTCCGTGACCGCCTCGGTCACCGGCAAGCCGGTCGACGTCGGCGGCTCCGAGGGCCGCGTGGACGCCCCCGGCCGGGGCGCGACCTACCTGACCCTCGAGGCCATCAAATACCTGCATGTCGACGACGAAACACCGACGGTCGCCGTGCAGGGTTACGGGCAGGTGGGCAGGTCGACGGCTCGCCTCCTGGCCGAGGCGGGGCTGAAAGTTGTGGCGGTGAGCGACTCCAGGGGCGGTGTGTACAACCCCAAGGGACTCGACCTCGCGGCGCTCGACGAGCACAGGCAGGTGCGGGGCGGCGTAACGGGCTTCAAGAAGGCGGACAACATCACCAACGTCGAGATCGTCGAGCTGCCGGTCACCGTGCTCGTGCCCGCCGCCGTACAGGACCAGATCACGGAGGAGAACGCGAGTCGCGTTCGAGCCCGCCTCATCACCGAGGGCGCCAACGCCGCCGTCGCCCCGGGGGCCGATCCCATCCTTCACGAGCGCGGCATCTTCGTGATCCCCGACATCATCGCGAACTCGGGCGGCGTCATCGTTTCGTACTTCGAGTGGGTCCAGGATCTCCAGGCCTTCTTCTGGGAGGAGGAGGAGATCAACACCAAGCTGCACCACGTGA
>DAIPXW010000282.1:0-3863 GCA_036783075.1 Candidatus Dormiibacterota bacterium
GCTCTCGACCACGTAACCAAGCCGCTCGTAGATCGGTCGCCCGAGCTCGGTGGCCGCGAGCACGATGCTCTCGCAGCCCGCTCGCTTTAGAACGTCCTGCGCGACCGTTGTCATCCGGGTCCCGAGGCCCTGCCCTCGCAGGTCAGGGCGCACGAACACGTGGCCGATCCAACCAGTGTGTCTGTAGCGTGTCGCGACGGAGGTCGCCACCACGCGGCCCTCGCCGTCTCTGGCCAGCAATGTCCGGCATCGGCGGTTGGCGGCGTAGAAGCTGAAGATGGCGTGGAACTGGCGGTAGGTTCCCCAGCCGCCATCGACCACGCACGCGGTGGCCTCTAGGACCGCCTCGGGGGTGCGCGCCATCGTGCGCACCTGGAGGCGCGCTTTGATCAAGAGCGCAGGGGCAGCGCTATCGGCCGCATCGGGCTGCCGGTGCCGCCGCGAATCTTCAAGCACGCTCCGATAAAGGCGAACTCGTAGATCGACTCGTGAGATAGGTCTTCGAGATAGGCCATCTCGAGCAGAGGAATCCCGGCCTCCGCCAGGAGATACGTGTGCACGGGAAGCCAGTTCTCCGGGTCGGCCGAAGGCGTGTGCTCGACGCCACCGTTGTCAGCTCCGACGTAGATCGCGCCCGCTTTCGCGAGGAACTCGGCTCCTTCCCGGTTGATGCCCGGAGAGTTGGGCACGAACCTCTGCTGGTCCGGCCAGATGGTCATCCTCCCGGTGCGGATCAGGACTACGTCGCCGGGACGAAGCTCCGTCTTCTGGCGCTTGAGCGCATCCAGCAGCTCCTTTTCGCCGATGGCGTGGCTGTCCGGCAGCATGTCGACTCCCGCCGCGGCGGCGACGTCGATCATCACGCCACGCGCCAGGACGGGCGGCTGCTTGTCAGCTCCGCCTCGGTTCCAGTGCCGGCTGCCGAGGTGCTCCTTCGCGCTGAAGCGATTGAAGATCTGGCCATGCAGCCCGAAGTGGGTGAAGTTGTCGACGTGGGTGCCGCAGTGCGTGTAGAGCGAGATGCAGTCGCCTGAGTAGCTGACGAGCTCGTTCTGCTCGGCGGAGACGCCCAGTGGGTTATCCAGCATGTTTCCGGCGGGGGTATGCGACATCCAGATCTGAAACCCTGGATCACCCAGGTCGGTCCATACGGGCATGCCCACGAAATAGTCCACCGCCAGGTCGAATGGCTTGCCCGCGTCGGCCTCACTCAGCGCGGCCCGCCTCGATTCTGCGGTCATGTGGTTCAGCATCCCGATCTCGTCTGCAGGCCCGAAAGGGCTGGCCGACGCCTCGTTGAACTTGGAGTGATACGCGACGATGTTCTTACGCTGGTCTTCGCTCAACAGCACTGGGCCGCACAACTTCCTACCTACCTCCTCGAGTGACGGGGTGATGTGAGGGCCGCACCATGGCCGTTTCTATAATCGGTCGGTGCGAATTCTCGACGCTCGAGCTCGCGCGGAAGAGCTCAAGGACCTCAACCTCTTCATCGCGATGACGGACGAGGACGGAGAGGGCGATGTGGTTGCGGTCAAAGACCTCGTCGACGTGCGCGGCACACCCACCACCGGAGGCGGCCGGCTGCTGCCGACAGATCCGAAGTCCGAGGATGCGCCTTTGATTCGCAACCTCCGCAGCCACGGTTGCGTGATGATCGGCAAGACGAACCTGCACGAGTGGGCGTTCGGCTCGACCAGCATGAACCGCCACTACGGCACGGTCCGCAACCCGCGTGACCCCTCTCGCATCGCAGGCGGCTCCTCCGGCGGGTCGGCGGCGGCGGTGGCCGCGGGCGCATGCGACTGGGCGATCGGCAGCGACACCGGCGGGTCGGTGCGCATCCCCGCCGCGTTGTGCGGCATCGTCGGGTTCAAGCCGACCTTCGGGACCATCGACACGAAGGGAGTCGTGCCGCTCAGCTTCTCGCTCGACACGATCGGCTCGCTCGCCCCGGATGTGGCGACCGCGACTCGCTCCGCCGCGATGATGGCCGGCATCGACGGCTGGGATGCGATAGAGCCGATCCCGGTCGAACGCCTGCGCCTGGCGGTGCCGGCCGGCTGGGTGGATGGACTCGATGCGCAGGTCAAAAGAGCCTGGGACGCGGTTTCGGCGGGCCTTCCCGAGATCGAGCTCCCCAGCCTCAATGCGATGCAGCGCGCGTGCCTGGACATCATGCTCAGCGAGGCCGCCGCGTTTCACAAGCCGTGGATGGACACCCGGCCCGACGACTATGGTCCAGACGTACTCGCCCGACTCCGCACCGGGCTGGCGGTGACCGGCGTGGACTACGTGCGCGCGATCAAGGACCGGGAGCAGATGCGCGAGCAGGTCGCGAGGGCGATGCGCGGCCTGGACGCGATCTTGCTTCCCTCGACCGCCTCCATCGCGCCCCTCATCGCTCCCGAGGTCGACACCCAGCCGCTGGTTCGCTTCACTCGCCCGTTCAACCTCACCGGGCAGCCTGTCTTCAGCCTTCCCGGTCCCGTAGACGGCCTCCCGGTCGGCATCCAGGTAATCGGCCACGCCGGTCGCGACATCGAGCTGGCCGCCGTGGCGGCCGGGCTCGAGCGAGCCTGGACCACCGCTACCGCCTGACCTCATCGGCCTCCGCCAGCGAGCGCGCGAACGCCTCAAACCGATCCATCCCCTCGGTCAGCGTCTCGAGCGAGCAGGCGTACGAGAGGCGAACATGGCGGTCTGAACCGAACGGCAGTCCGGGGACCACGGCCACACGAGCCCGCTCGAGCAAGGCTTCGGCAAACCTGACGGAGCCATCGATCTCCAGGCCGGCGATTGATCTGCCGTAGAGCTCGTCGACGCGCGGAAAGATGTAGAACGCGCCCTCAGGCATTCCGTCCAGGTGCACACCCGGCATCTCTCTCAGCCGGTTCGCGACGTACCGGCGGCGGC
Source organism: Candidatus Dormiibacterota bacterium (assembly GCA_036783075.1). Taxonomy (GTDB): domain Bacteria; phylum Chloroflexota; class Dormibacteria; order Dormibacterales; family Dormibacteraceae; genus Palsa-870. Next base: position 2,917 of record DAIPXW010000282.1, read on the forward strand.
GGTCGAACTGGACGCGCATGGCTTCAACGGGCGCCTGTTCGCCCCTCAGAGCGGCGAGCGCCGCCCTCTGGCTGATCGACGACGCTCCCGAGGTGCACTGGCTTTGAAAGCTGGACATCGCCTCTGCGATCTCGGGGTTCGCGGCCGCGTAGCCCATCCGCCACCCGGTCATGGCGTACGCCTTGGAGAAACCGTTGACGGTGACAGTGCGCTCGAGCATCTCCGGCCCGAGCGAGGCGATGCTGATGAACTCGGCGCCGTATGTGAGCTTCTCGTAGATCTCGTCGCTGATCACGTACAGGTCGTGCATCACCGCGAGCTCTGCGACCATCCTCAGCTCGGAGTCCGAGTACACGACGCCGGTCGGGTTGCATGGATTGTTGAGCAGAATGACCTTGGTCCGCGACGTGATCGCAACTGCGAGCGCGCCTGAGTCGAGCCGGTACTGGTTCGGCTGGGTGTCGACCATCACCGGCTCGCCGCCGGCGAGCCGGACCATCTCCGGATAGCTCACCCACGCGGGCGAGGGGATCACGACCTCGTCGCCAGCGTCCAGCAGCACCATCAGCGCGTTGTAGATCGATTGCTTGGCTCCGTTGGACACCACAACCTGCGTCGCTTTGTACTCCAGGCCGTTGTCGTCCTTGAGCTTCTTCGCGATCGCCTGGCGAAGCTCTGGGATCCCCGGGGTTGGTGTGTAGCGGGTGAAGCCCTGCTCGATGGCGGCGATTCCGCCGTCTCGGGCCGCCGGCAGGGTGTCGAAATCCGGTTCCCCCGCGGTCAGGTTGACGACGTCCACGCCCTGCGCGACGAGCGCTTTCGCGCGAGCATCGACTGCCATCGTGGCCGACGGCTTAAGGGATCGCGCTCTCAACGAGAGCTGGGATCGCACCTAGTGGACTGTAACGGCCAGAGCTGGAGCAGGCCGCAGGCTCGAAGACCGGCGT
>DAIPXW010000283.1:0-3827 GCA_036783075.1 Candidatus Dormiibacterota bacterium
TCCTCCGCGCTGAGCCCGGCCCAGGAGAGGACTTCGTCGGCCGCGCTGTCACCGCTGCCACGCGTCGCGCTGATCCTGCCTTCGGTGTCGAACGCCCAGCAGACCGCGCCCGCGCACTCGAGCATCGTGCGGGCCTGGTCGGCGATGTTCGACACGACGCTCATGAGCTCGTGGCCGGCCAGGGCCGCCAGCTCCTGGATGCGGACCGATTGCGCGAGTGCGAGCTCGTTCGCGTGGTGGAGACGCATGGTGCGAAGGGCGATGCCGACGACGGGCGCGGCCGTCTCCAGGAGCTTGACGTGGGCCGGTTGAAATCGCGCCCCGTCGTTGCGGATGGCGGCGACGCCGCCGACGACACGCTCGGCCTGCGTGATGGGCACCCAAACGACGTGGCTGGGTTTGCCGCTGAAGATGTACGAGCCGATCGGCCCTTCGACATCCCCGGGCTCTTCGGGCCCGACCTCGAGCACTGCTGCTCCCAGCTCCAGCATCTTGCGGAAGAACGGGGCGTTCGCCATCGGCGTCGGTGCGATAGCCGCCGCATCGCCGCCGCGCTCACCGGTGTAGCCGGCCAGGTTGCCCGCGACATCCAGATACGCGAGCACCATGTGGGCCGCGTCCAGGTATTCGCCGACGACCGAGAAGATCGCCTCGGCGATCTGGCGCTCGTCAGACGCTCCGGCGACACCCATCTCGAGGACGTGCAGGGCCTCCAGCCGCGCGCGTTCGGCCTGCGCCTGGGCGAAGTGGTCCGCGTTCGCGAGGGCCAGGCTGACGTGCGCCGCGACGTCCTGCAGCAGCTTGACGTGCCAGTCGTCGAAAGCGCCCTCTCGGTAGGACTGCAGCGAGAGCATCGCGGTGATCCGCTCGCCGCTGAGCACGGGAACCCAGAGGAACGAGCGGGAGACCTGCCGGCGGTCACCGCCGTGATCGGACACGAACACGGCGGCGCCCCGCCCGACCGTCCAGCCCTCGTGCTCGAGCTCGCCGCGCTCGAAGCTGCGCGCCCAGGGCGACTTTCGGACCAGCACCGGCTTCCCCGTCTCGTAAGCCTCCCGTGACGGGCCGGTGACCGCGAGGGCCACGGGAGGCACGACCTCCTCGACCCCGGCCACGTACTGGTAGCCCTCGGCGACCGGCCCGTCCTGCGTTTGCGTGATGGTGGCGAGGATGAACCCGTCGAAGCTCAGGAAGGCTGCAAGCTCCTCGCGCAGGGTGCGCATGATCGACCAGCGGTCGAGGCTTGATGCCAGCCGGCGCCCGATCGAGTTCACGACCTCCAGGCGGCGCTTCTGATCTTCGATCGCCTCATAGCTCCGCGCGTTGCGAAGGGCGAGCGTCACCTCGTCGGCAACCGGTTCCAGGAACGCCGCGGTGGACGCCTCGTAGGCGTAGGCGCGAGCGCACGTGATGCCGAGTGCGCCGCGGACCTTACCGCCCTCTTTGATCGGGACCCACAGCGACGAGCTCGGATGGCTCACCAGCACCGACTTCGCATCCTTCACCACGGCTCGAGCCGCCGCGGCGAGGGGCGAGCGCATGGGGACCCAGCGCGCGGTGGGCGCCGTGGCGGACTCGACGTGTACGAGCCGGACCCTGTCCGAGCGATCGTCTTCCCACGTGACCATCTCGACCGTGTCCACCGGCAGCAGCTCGCTCAACGTGCTCTGCAGCGCGCTGAGCACGCTCGCCTCGTCGAGGGTCGAGGCCATGGCTCGCGCGACGCTGTTGAGCGCTTCGAGCCGGCGGGCCTGGTTCCTGGTGAGCTCGTTGAGGGATGCGTTCGCCAGCAGCACGCCCATGCGCCGGTGCACCTCGTCGAGGAAGGCGAGCTCCGTCGCGGGCACACGGCGGTTGCGCGGTGACTGGTAGATGACGCTTCCGATCAGCTTGCCCTGGTGCTCGACCGGCACCCAGATGGCGAACTTGATGGGGTGCACGGTTCCAGGTCCTCGCCCGACCAGCTGCGTCATTCGTCCGGTGGGAAGGACGGTGATCTTCGGGTTCGCGTACTGACGCGCGAACGACGAGCCGACGACCGGTCGCCTGCGCACGTCCTGGAGCACCCCGGAGTCGATCGGCAGCGAGCGGAACCAGCCTTCGCGCTCGAGGACCTGGAGCACGATCGTGTCGTAGCCGAAAACCGGCTGGAGGTTGCGGTAGAGCACCTGGACGATGTCCGCCTCGGTGAGACAGCTCCCGAGCTCGTGGACGAGCTCGGTCGGCGTCGCCGCCGGAACGATCGTGCTCGGCGGCCGGCGTGCTTTCGGTACCACCGGTCTCAGCTTGATCGCGGCTTCCGAAACGTGCGGCCGGGCGCGTCGCCGGGCAGGTATGGCCATTACCACCGATATACTGCCCCAGATTCCATTGCCATTCACTCCGCCAAAGCCGATAGCCCCGACTCCAGACGACCTTCGGGGCTCGACTGTGCTCGTGGTGGACGACGAAAGAGCGTGGCGGGTGATCCTGGAGACCGACCTGCGGATGCTCGGTTACAAGGTTTCCATGGCCGAGGACGCCGACCAGGCCCTGGAGCGCGCCCAGTCGGATCAGCCCGAGGTGGCGATCATCGACCTCATGCTGCCCGAGCCGATGGACGGCTGGGGGCTGCTGAACGAGCTTCGGGCCCGCGGGCAGAAGGTGCCTGTCATCTTCTACACCGCTTACCCTGTCTTCCCTTCGGGGACCGACGATCCGGACGTGGTCGGCTACATGAGCAAAGCAGTCGACCGCGCGGATCTTTACGCCTTGTTGCCGCCGGCCATCCGGCGCTCACGGGAGCGCCGAACCTCTGAGTCCTAGGTGTTTACCAGCCGAACCAGCTGAAAGACTCGACCCAAAACGCACCCGAAGCCGCGGCCAGAGCAGCCACGACAGCGAATGCGAGCGCAAACCGCTGTAGCTTGATTCCCCAGGTCATCCCCATCTTACCCCTTTGAATTTCCAATTAAAGCCAGGCCCGGAAGGAAGTATGGGCCGGTCCATTCGTACCTGTGCGTTCAGGACCAGACAATAATCGTAAAGATTCATATAGGTTGATTCCTTGGAAAATCACAGCATCAAGTTCCCAGTGCGCGGACCAGTGAGAAGTCGAGACGTGCGCCTGCCTCCGCTGCCGCCCGGGCTCGAGGTCTACCGGCCCGCGGACGTGCTCGGATCTTCGGTCCTTGTGGTCGAGGACGAGGCGGCGATGCAGCAGCAGCTGCGGATCGACCTCCACGACCTGGGTTACCGGCCGTCGGTCGCCTCGTCCGCCCCCGAGGCGCGTGAGCTCCTCGAGCACGAACGTGTAGCCGCCGTGCTGCTCGACCTCGTGCTGGACGAGGGCGAGGATTCCGGTTTCGAGCTGCTCACCTGGATCCGCAGCAACCATCCCGGGCTGCCGGTGATCGTGCTGTCCGCGGCCCAGGTCAACTCGGCCGCCATCCGCAAGGCGTACGAGCTCGGCGCAAGCTCCTACTTCGTGAAGGGCAACGTGCCCATGGCCCACATCTACTCCGATCTGGCCGCGCGCCTGGTCGAGCGCGGCATGGGAAGGCCCGGAAGCTATCGATTCGGCCGGCTCGAGTTCGATCCGACCCGCCGGACGGTCAAGCTGGGCCGAAGCGAGACACGCCTCACCCAGCAGCAGACGGCGCTCGTGCTGTTCCTGGCGCAGGGCTCCAAACCCGCGACCGCGCGCGACCTGATCGCGGCGGGGTTGTTCCGGGACAACGCGGCACACTCGACGGTGCACTCGGCGCTCTTGACCCTGAGGCGCCGGCTCGACGAGCTCGAGCCCGGCCTCGGTCAGGATTACGTCCGCGCGACAGCGCGCGGGTACA
>DAIPXW010000284.1:0-3826 GCA_036783075.1 Candidatus Dormiibacterota bacterium
CGACCGCCTCGGTTGGGAGCCAGACGGCCGCGGAGACACGTGGTTCGACACGCCTTTCCGGCACGCCGACAACAACACGCCGGATGCGGTGCCGAGCGAGACTGCGCTTGGCAGCCCCCTTCGCGCATGACAAGCCAAGGGAGCGCCGACGGACGTTTCGCACCCGCACTCTCGTGCAGCGCAACCTCCCGAGGCCACAGGTCGCAGCCCACGGATCCCTCACCTCCACCAGCGACAACCACGCTCGCACACGCGCCGAACACGTGTCAATCGCGAGCCGATGGCTCAGCGCCAGGCCGCCGGCCATCCTCCTGGAGACTGGGGTGGAGGACACTCTTACAACAGTCGGAAAGCCCTGCTCCTGGGGCGCTTCTTGCATGTGCTGTCAGCCGCCCCCTCGTCGAAACGGACATGCCCGACGCCGCCGAGACGACGCCTCACGCAGCGAGGGGCTTATCATTCTTCGATCGGCGTGCGTGCGCTGGTGAGTTCTTCACGCCACCCGAAGTCGCCAGGTCCTGGTGCGGATCTCGGAACCGGTCTCCCCGTCACCTCGCGCCCGCTCCGATCGTCTCGGATCAGCTGCGTACCCGCTTGCGCGCGACCACCCTCCGGTAGGCGGAAACGAGGATGGAGGGGCGGAAGCGCGCCCGTCCCGGCTGCGTCGAAGCGCCCAGTTTCCACGGCTTACCCCGTCTGCGGGATGCAGGGCAGCCTGGCAGCTGGCAACCTGAGGGGTCGGTAGTCGTCCGACGGTCGGGAGTCATGGTTGCTGCGGTTTACACGCTTCCCGTCGATCGCGTATGCGAATCGCTTGAGGAGCTGGATCGGATTGTGAAGCGGGTCGACGCGATGTCGAGCCCCGTTCGGATCGCGGTCCCCTCGGTCGTGGAATCGATTCTCGAGGACCTCGATCTCACCGGCGAGGAGAGAGCCCATTTGGCCGCGCTGCTCGCCCAGCACAAACCACGTCGGCTGCGGGCCGCATGACTCCCGCCTGCATCAGGGAGAACGTGGGGTGAAGCTGGCGGTGGGGGACGCGGTGGTCTATGCGGCCCACGGGGTCGGGTTTGTCGTGGCGCGCCAGCGAGGCGTGGTTCTCGGGGTTGAGCAGGATGTCGTTGTGCTCGAGTTCGCGGACGGTCTTTCGGTGACACTGCCGGTGGCGCGTGCGCGCGAGCAGCTGCGGCCGCCGCTTAGCGAGGCCGGTATCCGCCAGGTACAGGAGACGCTGCACGACGAGGGTGAACCGAGCCGCGAGGTCTGGCCGAAACGCAAGCGGCAGACGGAGGCCAAGCTGACCGGCGGCGACCCGCTCGCGCTTGCGGAAGTCGTGCGGGACAGCGTCCGGCGCAAACACCTGCTGCTGGCCAAGACGCCCAAGGCGCGGCTGTCACCGGCCGAGAATGACGCATACAGGAAGGCACGGCAGCTGCTCGTTGAGGAAATCGGCGTGGCCTGCGGTTTCGACTCGGCGCAGGCCGACGCCTGGATCGACGAGCAGATCGCAGCCGCGGCAGCCTAGAGCCTGAGGCACCGTCCGCAAACCCTCTGGCCTCGCCAACCGTGTCGTGGGCGGTTCTCGAGCACGTCCTCGACGTGGAAGCCGACTTGCGCGCGTTGGCGATCTCTTTGTGACAGGTAAGTCAAAGCGGTCTCAAAGCGGTGGCGAGCAAGAAGATGAGGACATACCACTTCGATCGCTAAGCGAGCCGCGAATCTAACTCTGCTAGTCCTCGCTTAACAGCTGAACGACAAGGCGAAGCTCGGACTCGCCAAGCAGTGGCTCGATCCGGCGAACGATCCCGGTCTCTGCACCGATCGCCAGCCGTTCTCCAACCTCCAACGGCTGTTCGCGCGTCAGATGCCCGGTGGCGATCGTCTCCTCGCCGCGCTGAAACTCAAACCGATACAGGAAGGCCCCCATCTGGGATCAAGATTACGCGCGCGCCAGGGAAACAGCTGACTCTTGGGTCACGGAGCGCCCTAGCGTGGTGTTTCGGCTTATCGCACCCAGAGAGATGAGATCGTGGGCTTCCGGAGCTACTTCCGGGGTGTGACGAGGAGACTGCCGCAAGCGGTTCGGCCGGAGCCGACGCCGACCAGGCAAAGCTTGTACCTGCCAGCCGCGGCGGCTCGGTACCAGATCGCCGCTCCGGCGCGAGCAGCACCGGTCACGGTCGCTTTGCCCGCTGAAAGACAAGAAGGGCTGCCGCTCCACTTCGGGTCAAACACCCACGCAAGCAACGGTTCGCCCGGAGAAAAGCCGTGAGCCTCCCCCACGAGCCAGAAACCCCATGCGGTCTTCACGGCCACTCGTAACGCCCGCCATCGGAACGGCCGCCGCCGGCGACGCCAGACAACTCGCGAGCAGGTTCCCGTTCACGGCAACAGACTGCGCTGACCTAGCCTCCGACGATGAGGCGATGGCAGCCGAGCCGGCCAACGAGTACGCAGTCACGAACACCACCGCAGCGCACGCAGCAGGGTGCTCGTGGATTCTCGTCGCGATCCCTTCTTCCCGACGCTTCGACAAACTCTCTCGCCTACCGAGGTTACCCATTGCTGCAGACACCGCCCGTGCGCCGACAACGAAGCTTGGCCGTCACGGGCAGCGTGGGGCTGAATCGGCCACGCTGAATCGATTGCGAGAAGCCAATACCCAAGCCGCACGACGCTCCGATAGCGGCGGGCGTAACCTCAGCTGCTATGTGTAGCCGAGCTGTTCGGCTGCGCGTCTGGTGCTCGCCCATAGTCGTAGATCGGCTCTCCACTCAAGAGGATGTGCGAAGGTTGGTGGCTGTTCGATCGGACGAGGGCGTGGGTCGGCGAGGAAGGTTGGGTCGTTTCCCCCGCTGACGCCGCTGGTTTTGGGCGCGAATCCGGCGAAGGGTGATTGCTCGGGGTGGAGCATCGCCTCGATGGCCGCAGTGTCAGAGCGGATGCCGAGCCAGGTAGCGATCTCGTGGAAGATTGGCGTCGGAGTGTTGAGCACGTCTTCGGCTCGCACGTGCCGCCAGCGCTCGGGTGGCAGGCGGCAAGTGACCGTGTCGATCCGGTTGTTGCAGTTGAGCCAGGTCTTGATGCAGTGTGGCGTGAAGTCAATCTCCTGCGCGCCGGGGAGGGTACGTTGAAGGTGCCTGTTCATCGAAGTGATCGTTGTGATCGGGTGTCGTGTGAGATGGATGTACCGTGCCCGTGGGTACGCCCGTGCCATTCGTTCGAGAGCCCCGGTGCTATTGACGTGCTCTGGTGATTTTTCGATCGGTATACGTGAGTGCACACGTCCGATGAGATGGTCGAGGAGGTGCGCTCCCGTCCATCGCGGTCTGTCCCTGAGCCAGGCCAGGGCTGCTTGAAGAGTGTTCTCGTCCTGACCGCCGAATTCGAGCTCCGCTACGGCGCGGACTAGACCTGGACTTCGATGTGCGAATCCTCGCTCGCGTGCTTCTCTCGGAAGCGACGCGTCGAGCTCGCCGATCGTCCGGTAGGCGAACAGTTTGAGTTCCGGCAGTCCATAGAGTTGTGGATGCTGGCCGATCATCGAAGCGACAATTGATGAGTACGATCGGGCGCAGGTGAGGACGAATACCGGCGCGAACCGGCGCGGGTTTCGCGGCGGTGGCGATAGGCGGCCGCCGGAAGCGACCACCATGATCCGAGTCAATGCACGTGGGGCGCGCCGACTGGCCCGCGAATGGCCACTGCGTTCGCCTCCGCCATCAGAGCATCGGAGTTCTCGACGACGAAAGCGTTCCGTCGGTCGATCACGTCTTTTCTGATGCGCCGGCAGATCATCGCCGACCTTGTCGGGTCAAGGAGCGAG
>DAIPXW010000285.1:0-3825 GCA_036783075.1 Candidatus Dormiibacterota bacterium
GGGGTCATGGCGGCGATCCTGAGCTTCTTCCTGGTCGTGCTGGTGCTCGTCGCGAGCCCGTTCGACCTGCTCGCCATCACCCCTCCGGACGGGCTCGGCCTGAACCCTGTGCTGAGGGACGGGGGGATGCTCATCCACCCACCGGTCGTGCTCGCCGGGTTTGCCTCATTCGCCATCCCCTTCGCGTTCGCGACCGCGGCGCTGCTCGCGGGCCGGCCCGACGCGGCGTGGCTGGCGCACACGCGCCGCTTCGCGCTGATCGCGTGGAGCCTGCAGACCGCCGGTCTCGTCCTCGGCATGTGGTGGGCCTACCACGTGCTCGGGTGGGGAGGCTACTGGGGATGGGACCCGGTCGAGAACGTCGCCCTGATGCCGTGGCTCGCAACCACCGCGTACCTGCATTCCGCGCAGGTGCAGGAGAAGCGCGGCCGGCTGCGCGCGTGGAACTTCGCGCTCGCAATCCTCGCGTTCCTCCTCGTGGTGTTCGGCACGTTCATCGTCCGCAGCGGCGTGGTGCCTTCTGTCCACACGTTCGCGATCAGCGCGATCGGTCCATGGTTCCTTGCCTTCCTGTTCGTCTGCATCGTGTTCTCGGTGGTGCTGCTCGCCCTGCGCTCTCACACCCTCGGTGGCCGCACCGAGCCCGCGTCGCCGGTCTCACGCGAAGGGGCGTTCGTGCTCCAGAACCTCCTCCTGATCGGAGTCGTCGTAGTCGTGATGTGGGGCACCGTGCTGCCGCTGGTATCGGGCATGCTGGGCCAGGAGCGCGTGGTTGGAGCCTCGTACTACGAGCGCGCCGCCGGGCCGCTGTTCCTGCTGATCCTCGCCCTGATGGCGGCCGGTCCACTTCTCCCGTGGCGGAACGCCGGCCTCGCCACGCTGCGGAACCTGGCCTGGCCCGCCGGCGCGGCTGCGATCGTGCTTGCGATCATGCTCGTCGCCGGTGAGCGGTCGCCCGGGGCGCTGGTCGCGTTCCCACTCGCGGCGGCGGTAGCGACGACGTGCGTCTTGCAGTACGTGGGCGTCAGATCGAACCGTGGCGCCAACGGCCGCCGCGCTTGGGCGACCGTGCCCACGGCGCTGCGCCGCCGGCGCCGCCGTTACGGCGCGTACCTTGCCCACCTCGGCCTGGTCGTCCTGGTGACCGGCGTCGCGGCATCGCATTTCTGGCAGCAGGAGCGTGACGTTACCCTCGCGCCGAACCAGAGCGTCACCGTCGCCGGTTACACCGTCACCTACACCGGATCGGAGCAGCGCCAGCTCACCGACCACTCCGAGCTCGTCGGCTCGCTGCGGTTCGGCGGCGAGACCCTCCAGCCGTCGCTCGCCACCTATGCGGGCCTCGGCGGCCAGGCGCTGACTCGCGTCGCGATCAGCACGACACCGGTCGCCGACCTGTACGTGGTGCTCGCCGGCGTGAACAGCGACGGCTCGGCGTCGTTCCGGATCTTCGTCAACCCGCTGGTGAGCTGGATCTGGGCCGGGGGAGCGATCATCATCCTCGGCGTGGTGCTGGGCAACCTTGGAGAGAGGAGCGCGGTGACGGAGCAGGCGGCGCGCCGAATCGCCGAGCTGGTGCCGAGCTGATGGCGCTGATCGTCGCGACGCTGCTGCTGTTCGCCGCCGGCCCGTTCGTCCTGTGGCCGCTCATCAAGACGCCGCCGGACGACCCGGCGCAACCGCGGTGAGCATCCTCGTCGCCGACGGGCTGACCCAGTGGTTCGGACGCGAGGTGGCGCTCGAATCCATCGACCTCACGGTGGACACGGGCGAGCACATGGCGGTGCTGGGTGAGAACGGCTCCGGCAAGACGACGCTGCTCCGCATCCTCGCCACCGCCACCCGCCCAACCTCCGGCCGGCTCGAGATCATGGGCCTCGACGCGTTTCGGGAGCGACGCAGGCTCCGGCGCCGGATCGGTTACGTCGCGCACGCACCGGGCCTGTACCCGGCACTGTCGGCGTTGGAGAACCTCGAGTTCTTCTGCACCCTGCACGGAGTCGGCCGGGAGCGGGCGGGGGAGGCGCTGGACCTGGCCGGCCTCGGCGAGGTCGCCGGCCGGCCGGCGGCGTTGCTGTCGCGAGGCATGCAGCAGAGGCTCGCGATCGCGCGCGCGGTGCTTCACGACCCGAAGCTCCTGGTGCTCGACGAGCCCGACGCGAGCCTGGGGTCTGACGCCGCGGACTTGCTCGAGGCCGTGATGCACGACCGCACGGTGATCCTCGCCACTCACGACCATGCGCTCGCCAATCGCCTGTGTCAGCGGACGCTGGTGCTGCGCCGCGGCCGCTCGGTCGGCACCGCGAGCAGGCTGCACGTGGTCAGATGAACGACACCGTGGCGGTCGCCATCGCCGTTGCGCGCAAGGACCTGAGGTCTGAATGGCGGACCCGTGAGCTCGTGCCGGCCCTCGCGCAGTTCGTCGTGCTGGCTCTGGTCATCGCGAACTTCGGTTTCCAGATCGACGCGCGAAACGCTCCCTCGATCGCCCCCGGCGTGCTGTGGCTCGCCCTCGTCTTCGCCGGTCTTGTGGCTTTCGGGAGGGCTTTTGCCGCCGAGCGCGAGCAGTCGTCGCTGGAGGCGATGCTGATGACGCCCGCTTCTCCCGTCGCGATCTTCGCGGGCAAGGCCATCGCGTCCGCCGTCCTGCTGGTCGGCTGCGAGGCGGTGCTCCTGCCTGCGCTGACCCTTTTCTTCGGGACTCCTCTCTCGCTGCCGATCATCGCCGCCGTGCTGCTGGCCACCATCGGGATGGCGGCGCTGGGCTGCATGTTCGCCGCGATGGTGGCACGCGTGCGGGCGCGCGAGCTGCTCCTCCCGCTCCTGACGCTGCCCTTGTGGATCCCGTTCATCGTCGCGGGCGGACAGGCGGTGCAGTCCGCGATGGGGGTTGGCGGCAGCTACGATCAGGCGCTGGCCCTGCTCATCGACTTCGACATACTGTTTGTGGTGCTCACCTCGCTCGCGGCGCGGTTCGTGCTCGATGAATAGGTACGAAGGCGCCGCCGCCGGCGCGACCGCGCTGATGCTGCTCGCCGCGGGCGCCATCTTCTTCTACGCGCCGACCGACGCTCTGCAGGGACCGGTGCAGCGCATCTTCTACCTGCACGTCAGCGCGGCGGTGGCCGCGTTCGCGAGCTTTGCCGTGGTGTTCGGCGCCGGGTTTTTCTACCTGTGGCGCGAAAGCCAGGTCGCCGACCGGCTGGCCCGCGCGGGTGCGCTCGTGGGTCTCCTGTTCACCACGGTCACGCTCGTGATGGGCATGCTGTGGGCCAAGGCGACCTGGGGGGCCTTCTGGGCCTGGGACGCCCGGCTGACATCCACCCTCGTCCTGTGGATCATCTACGCCGGCTACCTGCTGGTCCGTCGGATGGCCGAACCCGGGCGCCAGGCGGCCAGGTTTGCCGCAGTGGTCGGCATCTTCGGCTTCATCGACGTCCCGATCGTGTACTTCAGCGTCACGTGGTGGAGCACGCTGCACCCTGGTCCGGTCATCGTCAACGACGCCCTCCCGCCGGCGATGCTCGCGGCGTTCCTCTTCACGATGGCCTGCACCCTGGTGCTCGCCGGCGTCATGATCGCGATCCGCTATCGCATCGAGGCGCTGGTCGAAGCCACGCAGACGCTGAAGGCGCCGGCGAAGATCTTGACCACGCGCGAAGCGGAGCCGGCCCGATGATCTACCTCCTGGTCGCGTATGCGTTCGCGGTCGGCGCGCTGGGCGGATACCTGGCCTGGTCGGTGCGCCGCCTGCGCGACTCCGGATTTTCCAACCAGTTCCTCTCGACCGCGCCGTACGTCCGGCTGCTCGACCACAATGACGGG
>DAIPXW010000286.1:0-3824 GCA_036783075.1 Candidatus Dormiibacterota bacterium
GTCGGATCCTCGCTGGTCGTGTACCCGGCCGCCGACATACCCCTTGCGGCGGCGCGGTCCGGCGCGAAGATGATCGTGGTCAACGCGGAGACGACACCTTTCGACGACCTCGCCGACGTGGTGATCCACGGCAAGGCGGGCGTGGTGCTGCCCAAGATCGTCAAGCTCATAGATGGGTGACGCTTCCGAAGCGCACCGCGCTGCCGTCGACGATCAGCTCTCCCTCAGGTCCGAGGTCCTCCGCCAACCCCTCGAAGGCGCCTCCGGGCTGCTCCACGCGGACGCGCCGGCCGAGCGTGTCGGACAGTTCGCGCCACCGGGCGAGAACGCGGTCCGGAGGGGCTGAGGCCCAGCGCTGGATCTCGATTCGCAGCCGGTCGAGCAGCGAGTCGCGATCCTGGTTCAGCCTGGCGGCTCCCTCTGGCGCCCACGTGAGGTTGATGCCGATTCCGCAGACCGCCCTGGTCGCGGTCGCCTCGACCAGGACGCCGCCGACCTTGCGGCCTCGCAGCAACAGGTCGTTGGGCCACTTGACGCGGACCCCGGCCCCGCAGGCTTCGGCGGCCGCCACGCCCGTTGCCATGCTGAGCAGAGGGCTTGGGCTGAGCACGAACGAGACCAGCAGGGCGGTGCCCGGCGGAGCCTCCCATGTGTGGTCCAGGCGGCCCCGCCCGGCGGTCTGGTGGTCGGCCACCACGAAAGAGCCGATGGCCAGGGCGCGTGCGACGTCCTGGGTAGAGGTGACCGATTTGCGCCGCACGACCTTCGGACCCGGTTTACCCACCCCCGGCTAAGCTACAGCGAGATGAAAGTCCACCGCGCCGTCGTGCTGGTGGCGATGATGCTGCTGGGGGTCGGCTTGCTGGTCATGTTGACGGTCGGGGCCGTGCAGACCTTCGACAGCCACAGCCTCATCGCGCTCGGCGTCGTGATCGTCGCCGCGGCCGCCGGAGGCGTTGCCTTCAGCTGGGGCCGGTACTTCAAGCGCTCGCCCCGCGCCGAGAGATAGGTGACGCTCCGCCTGGGCTATAAGGCATCGGCCGAGCAGTTCGGCCCGCGCAAGCTCCTGGATTTCGCCATCGCAGCGGAAGGCCACGGCTTCGAGAGCGTCTTCGTCAGCGATCACTTCCAACCCTGGCGGCACTCGGACGGTCACGCGCCGTTTGCGATCGCGTGGCTGGCCGCGGCCGGGGAGCGCACGAGGCACGTTGCGCTCGGCACCTCGGTCGCGACCCCGACCTTTCGCTACCACCCGGCGATCGTGGCGCAGGCTTTCGGCACGCTTGGCTCGCTGTTTCCTGGCCGGCTCATCCTCGGCATCGGCACCGGCGAGCACCTGAACGAGGGCGCGCTCGGCATCCCGTGGCCCGACAACAAGGAGCGCTTCGCCCGGCTGCGTGAGGCCGTGCGTCTGATCCGCCTGCTGTGGTCCGAGCAGTCGGTCACTTTCGACGGCGACTACTACCGCACGCGCAACGCGACGATTTACGACCGGCCAGACAAGCCCGTGCCGATCTACATCGGAGCGGGCGGCCCGCAGCTTGCGAAGTACGCCGGACGCGCCGGCGACGGCCTGATCTGCACCTCGGGCAAGGGAATGGAGCTCTACTCCGAGCAGTTGCTCCCGTCGTTCGCCGATGGAGCAAAAGAATCAGGTCGCGATGCGGACACGCTCGACAGGATGATCGAGGTCAAGGTGTCATACGACACCGATCGCTCGCGCGCGATGGAGGACACGAAGATCTGGGCCGCGCTCGCCCTGCCCGCCGAGGCGAAGGCCGGCGTGGACGACCCGCGCGAGATGGAGAGGCTGGCCCAAGGGGTCGAAGACGTCGCGCACCGCCGGTGGCTCGTATCGAACGACCCGGATGAGCACATCGAACAGCTGAGGCCATATATCGAGCTCGGCTTCAACCACCTCGTCTTCCACGCGCCCGGCGACGATCAGGCGCGTTTCCTCGAGCTTTACGGCTCGCAGATCCTGCCGCGGATCCGCAAGCGCTGGGGAGAGTAGTGGACACCTGGGTCGTGGTGCTCGTCAAGGATTTCGATTCCGCCAAGCAGCGACTCATGACTGCGCTGGACGCGCCGTCGCGCCGAGCCCTCGCGCGCGCCAACGCGGAACGCGCCATTCTCGCTTCCGCGGCGGGCGAATACAGGATGGTGGTCGCCGGCAGCGAGGAGGTCGCGGCGCTGGCGCGCGAGATGGGCGTCGAGGCGATCGTCGAGCCGCGACAGGAAGGGCAGAACGTCGCGGCTGCGCGCGGCATCGCGTACGCCGTCGAGTCGGGGGCCGAGGCCGTGCTGCTCCTGTCGAGTGATCTGCCGCTGGTGACGAAGACGGCGGTTTCCGAGGTGCTCGTCGCGGGCGCGCGCATCGAGGCGCCGGTCGCGGTCGCCGTGCCCGCGGTGGGCCGTGGCGGGACCAATGCGCTGTATCTCCGCCCGCCCGATGCTGTGACCCTACATTTCGGGAGCGAGTCGCTGGCGAAGTTCCGGCACGAAGCGGACGAGCGGGGCGTCAACTTCTCCATCCACGACTCGCCCGAGATGGCGCTCGACCTTGACGAGCCTTCCGACCTCACACGGTTGCGGCGTGCGGTGTGACCAGCCTGCAGCTGGTCGGCGTCGAGGGCCTGCCAGAGGTCCGTCCCGGTGACGATCTCGGGGCGCTGATCGCCGCAAGAGCCGAGCTCAGAGGTGGCGACATCGTCGTCATCGCCCAGAAGGTCGTCTCCAAATCGGAGGGCAGGTTCGTCGACCTGCGGACCGTCGTGGCGGGTGATGAAGCCAGGAGGATCGCGTCGCGGCTGGTGGCGGATCCGGATCCGCGGATGGTCCAGGTCGTGCTGGACGAGAGCGTCCGCGTGCTGCGGTCCGATCGGGTCCTGATCACCGAGACCCGCCATGGCTTTGTTTGCGCCAACGGTGGCGTGGACCACTCCAACGTGCCGGGGGACGACCAGGTGACGCTGCTGCCCGATGACCCGGACGCGAGCGCCGCCCGAATTCGCGAGCGGCTTTCAGATCTGTCTGGGGCCGGCGTCGGCGTGATCGTTTCCGACACGTTCGGGCGACCCTGGCGCCTCGGAATCGTGAACGTCGCGCTCGGTGTCGCCGGCGTGCCTGCGATGCTCGACCTGCGTGGAGGCCTCGATGACGTGGGCAAGCGGCTCCACGCGACGGTGCTCGCGATCGCCGACGACCTGGCGGCGGCGGCCGGGCTCGTGATGGGCAAGACGCATCGCACCCCGGCGGTCATAGTTCGGGGCTTTGAAGTGACCGGAGACGGCCGCGGGCGAGAGCTGATCAGGCCCGAGGCCGAGGACCTGTTCCGCTGAAAGCGGTCGTGCTGGCCGGCGGCACCGGCGGCGCCAGGCTCGCGGCCGCGATGCAGGGTCTCCTGCCGCCTGGGGATCTCACCGTGATCGCGAACACCGCCGACGACGACGAGTTCTGGGGGCTGTTGGTCTCGCCGGACCTCGACGCGGTCGTCTACAGGCTGGCCGGCATGTTCAACGAGGAGGCCGGGTACGGCGTCGCCGGCGATTCATTTCACGTTCTCGACGCGCTCGCCCGTGCCGGTGAGCCGAGCTGGTTCCGGATCGGGGACAAGGACTTCGCCACGCACCTCATCCGCGCTGAGATGCTGAGGCGCGGAAGCTCGCTCACGGAGACCGCGGTCGCTCTCTGCGCGCGTTTCGGCGTCGGCGCGAGCGTGCTGCCGATGACGGATGACCCGGTGCGGACGAGGTTCGTCACGGATCGAGGAGAGCTCTCGTTCCAGGAGTACTTCGTCCGCGAACGGCTGGAACCGGCGCTGC
>DAIPXW010000287.1:0-3789 GCA_036783075.1 Candidatus Dormiibacterota bacterium
CAGCGCCAGTCCCACCAGCCCACCGGTTCGGGGAACAGCGGTACCGCGACCCGCAGGAAGCCGTAGGCGCCGGCCTTGCCCATCACCCCGGCGAAGATCACCAACATCGGCGTGGGAGCGGCCATGTAGGCGTCGGGTAGCCATCCGTGGAAGGGGAAGAGCGGCGTCTTGATGGCGAAGGCGAGGGCGAAAACGAAGAACAGTCCGAACTGGACGGCCGGGGCCGGGGCCATCGTGGCCAGCGTCGCCATGTCGAATGTCTGCCTGCCGGTGACGACGTACTCGCCGATGACCCCGACCAGCATCAAGAGCGATCCCGCGAGCGTGTAGAGCACGAACTTCAAGGCGGCGCGGCCCGGACGCTCACCTTCGCCGAAGATCCAGAGCAGGAAGTAGGCGGGGATCAGCATCGCCTCCCAGAAGACGTAGAACAGGACGAGGTCGACCGCCATGAACAGCCCCGCCAGGCCTGCTGACATCGCGAGCATCAGGGCGACGAACCTGTTGACGTGGCGCGTCGTGACCGGGGTGGCGAGGATCGCGATCACGGTCAAGAGGGCGTTGAGGACGATCAACCACACGCTGATGCCGTCGACGCCGAGCTGGTAGAAGATGCTCAGCTGCGGGATCCACGGAACCGACTCTGTGAACTGGTAGCCGTGGTAGCCGGGCGTGAAGTTGAAGGCCACGCCGGCGGCCACCCCCAGCGCGGCCAGTGCGACGACGACTCCGAGCCACTTGGCGAAGCGGGGCGGCATGAACGCGATCAGGGCCGCGCCCACGAGCGGCAGCAGCCAGATCGTGGTGAGCGTCACGAGCTCGACCTCACCAGGATCACGACAGCCGCAACGATCGCGCCACCCACGAACACCAGGACGTAGTTGCGGAAGTAGCCGCTCTGGGTGAGGCTGAGGCTGCCCGCCCCCGCCGCCGTCGCCGCGCCGGCGGCCCCAATGACGCCGTCGAGGACGGGCTCTTCGACATCGCGCATCCCGAGGTCCGCGACACCGTCCATCGGCCGCACGAACGCGAGGTTGTACGCCTCGTCGAAGTAGTACTTGCGCTCGAGCAGCCTCTGCGCCCAGGGGACGCGCGCGCTCCACGTGGTCCACGACCGCTCGACGTAGACGCGGTACGCGGCGAGGAAGAGGAGGGCGGCGAGGGTCATCGTGACGAGGCCTACGACCACGTCGGTCGCGCCTCCCTCCCAGCGCACGGACCCCACCGCCGAGGCGAGGAAGTCCGACACGGCCGACGGGCCGATCCCGAGGGCGCGGGTCTGGATGAATCCGCCCACGACAGAAAGCGCGGCGAGGATGACGACCGGCACCAGCATCACCAGGCGTGCCTCGTGCGGGTGCTCGACCGCGCGCTCGGGCGAGGGCTTGCCGCCGAACGACATCCACCACATGCGACCCGTGTAGAATCCGGTGATCAGCGCCGTCGCCGCTCCGATCACCCAGACACCGAGGGCGAGTGGGTCGTTGGGCTTGGAGAACGCAGCGCCGAGGATCTGCTCCTTGGAGAAGTAGCCGACCAGCGGGATGACCCCGACGAGCGCCAGCGACCCGATCAGGAACGAAACCGAGGTGGGGCGCAGCTGGCGCCACAGGCCGCCGTACTTGCGCATGTCCTGCTCGTCGTGCATAGCGTGGATGACGTTGCCGGCCGCCATGAAGAGCAAGGCCTTGAAGAAGGCGTGCGCGAGGAGGTGGAAGAAGCCGGCCGCGTACGCGCCGATGCCGACCGCCAGGAACATGTAGCCGATCTGGCTCATGGTCGAGTAGGCGAGGACGCGCTTGATGTCGGTCTGGACGATCGCGATGGTCGCGGCGAAAATCGCCGTGACGGCACCGATGATCGCGACGGCCCCGTGCGCGTACACGGCGACGTCATAGATTGGGTGCAGACGGCCGATGAGGTAGACCCCGGCGGTGACCATCGTCGCGGCATGAATCAGCGCGCTCACCGGTGTGGGGCCCTCCATCGCATCGGGCAGCCACGTATGGAGAGGAAGCTGGGCGGACTTGGCTACGGCGCCGACCAGGAAGAGGAAGGCGGCGAGCTCGAGAGCAGGGCTGTCACCCAGCGGAAAGCAAATACCGAGCGGTCCACCACACTTGAGCAGATTTGCGTAAGTGATGATGTGAAAGTTGGTGAACAGCACGAACGCGCCCAGGATCATGCCCACGTCGCCGATCACGTTCATCACGAACGCCTTGCGGGCCGCCAGGACCGCCGTGCGGCGCTGGTACCAGAAGCCGATCAAGAGATAGGAGCTGAGGCCGACCATCGCCCATCCGACGATCAGGAACACGAAGTTCCCGGCCAGGACGAGCAGCAGCATCGAGAAGATGAACACGTCCATGTACGTGAAGAAGCGCGCGTAGCTCGGGCCGTCCTCGTGCTCCATGTAGCCGACCGAGTACGTGACGATGAGCCCACCCACGCCCGTGATCACCAGGCACATGAAGATGGAGAGGTTGTCGACCAGCAGGTTGAACGGAACCTCGAGCGAGCCGCTCTTGATCCACGTCCAGTACGTGAAGTCCCCCGAGACCTTGCCGAAGAACAGGGCCAGTGTGACCGCGAACGACGCCCACACGACTCCGGGGCCGACGACGATCGTGAATACGCGCGGCAGGCGCCAGCCGCGGCCCGCGAGCAGAATCGCTCCGGCGGCGGGGAAGAGGAGGACGAGCAGCGCGAGAGTCTGGTTGCTCACCCTTTCATCTCGCTGAGCTCGTCGACGTCCTCGACGTCGCGGACGCGGAAGATGTCGACCAGGATCGCGAGACCGACCACCGCCTCGGCCGCCGCGACGGTCATGGACATGAGCGCGAACAGCTGGCCCTCCATGTTCTGCAGCTGCCGCGAGAACGTGATCAAAGTCAGGTTGACCGCGTTCAGCATCAGCTCGATGCAGATGAGGATGACCAGGGGGTTGCGCCGGATCAACACGCCCACCGTGCCGATGGAGAACAGGACCGCGCCGAGCAGCAGGAACCAGGAGCTGTCGATTTGCGATCCGCCGATGTCGAGGCTGCTCATTCGTCGTCCAGGGTTTTGCGGCTGAGATAGATCGCGCCGATGGCGGCGACAAGCAAAAGGATCGAGGTCAGCTCGAAGGGATACAGGTACGTGGTGAAGAGACCGACCGCGATCGACTGCACGGTGCCGAACACCGACATGTCCGTGGTATCCGGCTGCCGGTACTGGATCCCCTGCAGCATCGTCCAGATCAGGCCGAGCAGGACGAGCACGAACAGAGCCGAGAGCCACGCCTGGAAGCGGAGCTTGCTGCGCGCGATGGCGCGTGCGGGTCCGAGCAGGGCGATGACGAAGAGGAACAGGACCATGACCGCCCCCGCGTAAACGATGATCTGGACGACGAAGATGAACTGGGCGCTTAGCAGCAGAAAGAGCACCGAAAGGCCGAGCATCACGACGACCAGGCTGAGCACCGAGCGGATGGGTTCGCGAAACGCGATGACGCCCACGGCTCCCGCCAGCGCCATGGCGGCTGCGATTATGAAGATCGCTATCGCCAAGGCTAGGTTGCTTTTTCCCTCTCCGCGTTGGGGAGAGGGTCAGGGTGAGGGCCCTTGGAATTGAGCCGCGCCTGGACGTCGGGTGGCAGGGGCTCGAGCAGCTTCTCCTTGGTGTAGATGAACTTCTCACGACTGGTGTCCGAGAGCTCGTACTCGGGGCCCAGCACGATCGCCTGCACCGGACATGCCTCTTCGCAGTAGCCGCAGAAGATGCAGCGCAGCATGTTGATCTCGTACG
>DAIPXW010000288.1:0-3784 GCA_036783075.1 Candidatus Dormiibacterota bacterium
CAACCTCAGCACTCGGTTCATCGAGGACCATCCCGAGCTGGTCGAGCGGGCAAAGAAGCTCGCCGCCGATGTGTCGCCCTTCGACTACGGGCCGGACCCGCGCCACGTCGCGGCCGCGGCCGCGGCGGTCGCGGCGGTGGTGGGCAGATAGCCCGTCTTCCACATCCCGCGAGCGGGCGGCCGTTCGACGTGGCGTCGACCACCGTCGCGGGACGCTCGGGTCCTTTTGCCCTGCGCGAGGACGTCATCAGGTTTCCGGACGGAGCCGACGCCGTGTACACAGTGCTGTCCAACCCAGACTCGGCGTTCGTGGTGCCGCATTTCGACAACGGCGACACGATGCTCGTGCGCCAGTGGCGCCACGCCTGGGACGAGTCGTCGTGGGAGGTCCCGGCGGGGACGTTCAACGAGGGGGAGGATCCGCTCGAGTGCGCCAGGCGGGAGCTGGCGGAGGAGACAGGGCTCATAGCAGCCCGTTACACGTCGCTGGGGGTGGTCCACGGCGCCGCGTTCCTGACCGGCAGCGCGCACATGTTCCTTGCCGAGGCGCTCTCCGAGTCGGACCGTCACCCGGAGACGTACGAGCAGGACATGGAGGTGCTGCGCCTGCCTTTCGCAGAGGCACTCGAGGCGGCGCTCGACGGGCAGATCGTCCACTCGGGCTCGGTGACCGCTCTCGCACGCGCCGCGCGAGCCCTGAAGCTCCTCTAGGAGGCCGGGCTCGGGGTCGGGCTTGAAGTCGCGCTCGGGCTCGGGCTCGGCGAGGGCGAGACGGTGACGCCCCCGGCGCCCTGCGAGTCGCCGTGCTTCTTCACGGCGGGACCGAACAGCGTCAGGTCGTACTCGGTCGCGACGTTCTGGCCGCTCACATCGCGCACTGTCGTCAGCACGACCAGCTTGTACTGGCCGCCGGGCTTCAGGTCGAGGCCTGTGATCGTCACGAGGCGCCCGGCATAGGTGGCAGTCACGTCGAGCGGGTTGCCCTTGGCGTCGAGCACCAGCACACCGCCTGGCACCGTGGCCGGCGCGAGGTCGCTGTCGAAGGTGACCTTGATGGTGTCCGGCGCCACGTCGACGGCGACCACCTCCGCTCCCTTGCCCAGGTCGCGCCGGGCCCCGCCCGTCGCCTGATCGATCAGGAACTTGCGTGTCGCGGCATCGCGCACGAGGGTCAGCGACTCTTCGAGATCGCCCACGTCGAGCTTGCCATGCGTGAGCACGAGCCGGACCGTGAACGTCGCGGTGTCCGGCTGGGTGCCCGTGAGCTCCTGGTTCAGGATGTAGTACCGCGTGAACCTGTTGGGATCACCGCTGGGGATCAGGTTCAGCCCGCCGGTCGCGTATGCCTGCTTTCCGCCGGCGTCGAGGTACGCGGCCGCCTGGTCCGCATGGCCGTTCTGTCGCGCCTGCATGAACAGGTTGACGACTGCCGACGCCTGGTCGAGGGCGCTCGGCTGCGGTGGCAGGGCCGGCGCTGAGGCGGTCCAGATCGCGCCGCCGCGGATGAACGTGAACGCGCTCGCGTTCGGGGCCCAAACCGGGCCGTGATACGTGCCGCTGGCCAGCTTGGTCTGATTGGAGGCGTCCGGGCGCACGTCGTAAAGGTCCGTGTCGCTCCCCAGAAGGATCGCGTCCTGCGCGGACCAGCTCGCGTCCCCGAGTGGCACGGTACCCGACGAGGCGCCCTGGAGGTCGGCGACGACGGTCGAGCCGGCGCCCCCGTAGAGGATCCGCGTGCCGTCGGGCGACCAGCCCTCGAAGACCGCGCCGGTCTGCCCGAGCTGTGTGCTCTTCGCGGCCGCGAGGTCGAGCAGGAGAAGGTTGTTGTCCTGTGTGTAGACGGCATGCGCGCCGTCCGGCGAGATGGAGAGCACCGTCACGGTGCCGCTTGACGGCAGGGGTGCCAGCGGCGCGGGCGCGCTCGCACCTTCCGTGAAGAACCCTGCGGAGGTTGCCCAAACAAGCTTGTCGTTCGCCCAGCCGACGATGTTCGCCACCGGCGTGACCACCAGCTCGGACGTCGTGCCGGACGCGAACGTCAGGACCTCGATCTTCCCGCTCCTTACGTAG
Source organism: Candidatus Dormiibacterota bacterium (assembly GCA_036783075.1). Taxonomy (GTDB): domain Bacteria; phylum Chloroflexota; class Dormibacteria; order Dormibacterales; family Dormibacteraceae; genus Palsa-870. Next base: position 2,071 of record DAIPXW010000288.1, read on the forward strand.
GCGATCCGGTCACCCGCCGGGGACACAGCGATGGACGAGACTCCATCGGGGGCCAGGACCGTGACGTCCCCGCCCTTCGCCGGGACCAGCTTCAGCGCGCCGCCGCTGACGAAGTACACGGTCGTCGAGTCCGCCGACCACTGCACGCTCGCGGTCGATGAGCCGGCGGCGAGCGGTGCCAACGTGTGCTCGCCTGTCAAAAGCGATCCCGGTGCCAGTGAAGCGGTCGGCGTGGGCGACGGGCTCGGAGCGGGCGTCGGCGGTGGCTGAGTAACGAAGGTGATGGTCTTCGTCTGGGCGGCGGTCAGCGGCTGGCCGGACGCGGTCTTCGCCGTCGGGCCGATCGTCACCTGGTACTGGGTGTTCGGAGCCAGGTTTCCGGTTGCAGGCAGGACGTAGAGGTCGTTGGAAGACCAGGAGAAGGTCACGCTGGTCGCAGGGGCGATCTGAACGGCGGCCTCGGTCGCCGCGTGGTCCATGGGCTGGTTGAAGGCAACCAGGATCGGCTGCTGGAGCGCGACAGCGTTGCTCCCGTCGATCGGGCTGTTGACCACGACCTGGTTGAAGCTGCCAGGCGGTTGCGTCGCGTAGAAGACGACGATCGAGGCGATGAGCACGATGCCCAACGTCGCGCCCGCCCAGGCCAGGCCGGGCGGCGCGAAGACCCGCTTCCACCACGGGTTCCTGCGTTCGCCCGTCTCCCAGGCTTGCTGCATGAGCTGACGGCGCAGCCCTGATCGGAACGCCTCGTCGAGCGGGGGCTCGGGGCGCCGGGCGGCTCCCAACATCGCGCCGATGCGCCGCAGCTCCTGGTCCTGCAGGATCTCGTCGAGCTCGGGGTCGTGGCGCGCGTTCATTCAGCCGGCCTCAGGGAGTCCGAGTCTTCGCGCAGCCGGCTGACGCCGCGATGGATGAGGAGCTTCACGGCGCCTGCGGATTTGCCCATGGCCACCGCGATGTCCTCGATCTTCATGTCTTCCTGGAACTTGAGCACCAACGCCGTCCGCTGCTGCACCGGCAGCGCCTCGACCAGCGTCCAGATGCGCCGGATCTCGTCTCGGTGAGCCGCCAGGTCCTCGAGCGCCGGGCCCGCGACCGAGAGGTCATGGAAGTCGTCGAGAGGCTGGGCGGGTCGCAGCGTGCGGTAGCGGTCTGCGATCGCGTTGACCGCGATCTGGTACAGCCAGGCAGCAAAGGGCCGCCCCGTGTCCTGGTAACGGGGCATGGCCTTCAGAGCCTTCATGAAGATCTCCGAAGTGACGTCCTCAGCCGCTGTTTGCTCCCTCACTCTTGAATACACAAACCGATAGATCTGCTGAAAGTGCCGGTCGTAGAGCGCCCCGAACTCGCGGGGATCCCGCTTGGCGCGCTCTACGAGCTCGCGCTCTTCGTCGCGCAGCAGGTCGCTCACGGGCCAATCAGCCTGTGGCGGTTCAAACGGGAGCCTTGGTGAGCTGGTTACGAGCGTCGACCATTAACCGGCTCGATTATCGACGCGAGCGCCATGCGACCATCCGGTGTGTCGCGACTCCCACAGCATCTTGGGCTCCCGCGGGGGTTGGCCACTAGATCTGCCTTTGGCCCGTCGGCCCTTATAATCGTCCCGTCCCCGAGTTGTTCACTGGGAGCAGGCTTCCTTCTTGATCGAGCGATACTCCCCGCCTGCCGTCAGGGCGGTCTGGTCCGACCAGCACCGCTTCGAGCTCTGGCTCCG
>DAIPXW010000289.1:0-3767 GCA_036783075.1 Candidatus Dormiibacterota bacterium
AGCTCGTGTTCCCGAGGCGTTGCCCCGGGCTGTATTATTGACTGCCTTTCAGGCGGGTTCGAGACGTTACATGAGGTGTTTGCGATAGAGGTGAGCCGCGCGGCAATCGCGCTCGGGGTCATCCCGTGCTCTACCAGTGTTACGGCGATGGCGTTGAAAACCTTTGACTCGGGTTCGGTCGGGAGGCGGCCTTTGAGCTCGAGGAACGCGAAGTCGCCCAGCGACACCTTGCCCAGGAGGTCGGTCAGATCATGGCCGCGAACGACGATGCGGTCGGTCGTGCTCCAGGCGATGTCCGAACGCAGCTTCTTGCGGGCCATGCCCCCTTCAGCCCTGGATCACCGCTGGACGGTCAACCTCGTCTTGTAGCCGCTCTCCCCGAAGACGGGTTCGGGGATCAGCGCGACCTGGCAGCGAAAGGTGAGCCTGGAGTGGATGGCCTCGGCGAGCTCGGCCGCAAGGCCGTTGTCCGACTCCTGCCCCGCCGGCACCTCGACCTCGACCGGGACCGGCGGATCGACGGTAACCTCCGTGCCCTTGCGGATCACCCGCGCGCGCCCGGTCACCCGGGGCCTGAACTCACCCACCACCGACAGGATCGCGGCAGGATAGACGTTGACGCCGCGGACGATGAACATGTCGTCGCGCCGGCCGAGTACGCGCATGCGAAAAGTCGTCCTCTCGCAATCGCACGAGGTGCCCTCTATCCGCACGATGTCGCCGCCGAGGAAGCGCACGACGGGCATCGCCTCTCGGGTCAAGGTCGTGTAGACGAGCTCCCCCACGGCGCCGGTCTCGATGACCATCGGCTCGCGCGTCTCCGGGTCGACCAGCTCCGGCCACACGTGCCCTGCTCCGCAGAAGTGCATTCCCGCCTGGTGCGGGCACTCGCCGAAAAGCGATGGTGCGACGTCGCCGATGCCCATGACCTCGGTCACCGTCACCCCGAGCACCTCCTGGATGTGGTCGCGAATCGCGGGGATGCCGCCGCCGGGCTCACCACCCGTGACGATGTGGACGATGGGGAGGGCGCTGGGATCCTTGTCCGCCTTCTCGAGGCGGTTGGCGAGGTATTGGGCGAAAGACGCCGTCGCCAGGAGCGTGTCGGCAAGGCCGGCACGAAGGCCGAACAGCACGCGGTCCGTGTCGCCCGGTCCGACCGGCACCGAGCGCGCACCGATCCGCAACAGCACGAAGTGCGTGTGGCCAGCGACGAAAGGACCCGCTCCGAAAGTCGTCAGCACGCTGCTGTGCTCGTGGATGCCGGTTGCGTAGTACGTCCTCGTGCCCATCACGGTCCACGTCTCCATGTCGGCGCGGGTGAGCGCGAGGACGCTGGGAGACCCAGACGTGCCGCTGGTCTGGTAGACGCGCTTGACGAGGCTCGGCTCGACGCAGGCGTTGCTGCCAAACGGTGGGTCTTCGTCCAGCGCGGTCTTGAGCTCGTCCTTCGTGGTGAAGGGGAGGTTGGCGAGGTCGCCCAGGCCGACGAAGGACGAGCCGAGACCGGCTTCTTTGAACTTGCGCGCGTAGAACGGCGAAGCCTCCCTCAGGCGGCGAAACTGGCGGTCCCAGGCTCCGGAGGCGAGGCGTAGGGAGTCTTCCGCCGTCGCGGTCTCGATCTCCCGTTCCCAGATCCAGTCCCTGTCACAGGCGTCGCCTCTAAGCCGGTTGTTTCGAGATTCCATCGGTCCGGATCATGATGCGGGATTCAACGGGGTCGAAGTACGCTTGCGCTCCATGGCCGGCATCCTTCCGACGACGGTGGTGGGCAGCTATCCACAACCCGACTGGCTCGTCGATCGCGCGATGCTAGGCAGCCGCCTTCCGCCGAGAACCCGCGCTCTCGAGATCTGGCGAGTCGCTCCTCAGTTCCTCGACCAGGCACAGGACGACGCCACCATCGTCGCGATCCGGGACATGGAGCGCGCAGGCATCGACATCATCACCGACGGTGAGGTCCGCCGCGAGAGCTACTCGAACCGGTTCGCGACCGCGCTCGAGGGGATGGACCTGGACAATCCCGGCAGCGCCCTGGACCGCACGGGCCACCCAAACCCCGTGCCGCGGGTGGTCGGCGACATCCGGCGCCGGCGCCCGGTCGAGGTGCGCGACGTCAGGTTCCTGCGCGCCAACACCGACCGGCTGATCAAAGCGACGCTTCCGGGCCCGTTCACGATGTCTCAGCAGGCGCAGGACGACCACTACGGGGACGAGGAGGCGTTCGCAATGGCGCTCGCCGAAGCCGTCAACGCGGAGGTGCGCGATCTTTTCGCCGCCGGAGCCGACATCGTTCAGCTCGACGAGCCTTACCTGCAGGCCCGGGCTGAGAAGGCGCAGCGATTCGCGATCAAGGCGATCAACCGCGCACTCCAGGGCGTGACCGGCACGACGGCATTGCATACGTGCTTCGGTTACGCCCACATCGTGCACTCGCGGCCGAACGGCTATCCGTTCCTGGAGCAGCTCGCGGACGTCAGCGCGATGCAGATCTCGCTCGAGTCGGCCCAGCAGAAGGTGGACCTGTCCGTGCTGAGGTCGTTGGGGAAGAAGCAGCTGATAGTGGGCGTGATCGACCTTGCCGACGAGAGCCCGGTCGAGACCGTCGAGGAGGTCGTCGCGCGGATCCGGGGCGCGCTCAGGTTCGTCGACGCCGACCGGCTGATCCTGGCCCCCGACTGCGGAATGAAATACCTGCCGCGAGAGAGAGCGTTCGGAAAGCTGTCGGTGCTTGCCCGGGCAGCCGCCAGGGTGAGGAAAGAGCTGACTGATAAGGATTGATAAGCCGGCAGGCTTATTAAGTTTCCCCTCTCCCCCCAGGGCAGAGGGGTAGGGTGAGGGCGGGGATCAGGCCGGGGTGCGGCGGATGAAGGCTCCGAACATCGGCGCGGTGAAGGCTATGTGGGCGCGTTCGGGGCGGTAGACGAGGCCTTTCTGGATCAGCGAGCTGACGGTCGGCTGGATCTCGTTGTTCCTCAGCCCCGAAGCCAGCTGCAGCTGCTCGGTGGTCGCGCTCTCGCCGTAGGACGCGATGTTGCGCATCAGCTTTCGCTCGTTGGGCGAGGCGCGCACGTACCGCGCGCGGAAGAAACCTGCGTCCAGCGTGGCGAGGATCCGCGGCCTGAGCCGCTTGAAGTCGGCCATCGAGATCGTCTCCCCGGCCGAACCAGTCCACAGCGCATCGCCATAGACCTGGATGAAGAAGGGATATCCGCCGGTGTCCTGCATCGCCGCATCGACCACGTCGTCTGCGAACCTTCGACCCAGGCGGACCGCAGGGTCGACCAGCGCCGCGCGGTCCTCGGGAGGACGCAGGTTGCCCAGCTCCTGCGTCGCGAACATGCGCTCCGAGTAGCTTTTCGAGCGAGAGAGGTTGTCCACCACGGGCGGAAGGCCGCACAGCATGAGCATCAGCGGCAGGCTCTTCTGCTGCACGGCCGAGGTGGCGCTCAAAAGAGCGCTGAGGGTCGGCGCTCCCGCGCGCTCGCGCACGACGTGGAACTCGTCGTAGCGAAGCACCAGCCCCTTGTGCTCGCTCTTCTGGCAGAGCTCGCAGATCCGCATGAGAGCGTCGCGCAGGTCGTCGTCGAGGCGCCGCGGAGGCTCGCTCCGTCGGCGTTTGGTGTCCACGCTCACCTTGAACTCGCCATAGCTGACGGCGAGAGCCCCGACCGAGTCGATGGCCGCCTGGAGCAGCTGTCCCGCCCTGTCTCTCAAGCGCGCCGAAAGGCTCAGTCGCCGGAGCGCGCGGTTGACGTCGGTGAGCA
>DAIPXW010000290.1:0-3762 GCA_036783075.1 Candidatus Dormiibacterota bacterium
CCCCGTCGCCACGCCGGGCCGGTCGATCCTCTCGGCCACGTCGTCGTAGTACCGCCGCTTGCCGAGCGCCGCGCGCACGCGCTTCACGTCGTCCGAGCCGCGGCGCGGCCTCTTGCCCACCGCCATGTCCGCGACGTCGCGGCGCATCACCGAAGCGATCTCGCGCTCCAGGTTGCGCACGCCCGCCTCGCGCGTGTAGTGGCGGATGATGGCGTGGATCGCCGCCTCCGACACCGAGATCTCGCCCGGCCTCAGGCCGTGCGCGGTGAGCTGCTTTGGGATCAGGAAGCGCACCGCGATCTGCACTTTCTCCTCTTCCGTGTAGCCCGAGAGGTTCAGCACCTCCATGCGGTCGCGCAGCGCGGGGGGGATGGTGTCCAGGGTGTTGGCCGTCGTGATGAACATGACCTTCGACAGGTCGAACGGCACGTCGAGGTAGTTGTCGCGGAAGTCCTTGTTCTGCTCGGGGTCGAGCACCTCGAGCAGCGCCGACGAAGGGTCGCCGCGCCAGTCGGCACCGATCTTGTCCACCTCGTCGAGCATGAACACCGGGTCGTTGGACTCGGCGCGGCGGATCGCCTGGAGGATGCGGCCCGGCATCGCGCCGATGTACGTCCGCCTGTGACCGCGGATCTCAGCCTCGTCGTGAACTCCGCCCAGCGACGCGCGCGCGAACTTGCGGCCCATCGCGCGGGCGATCGACTGGCCGAGCGAGGTCTTGCCGACGCCCGGTGGCCCGACGAAGCACAGGATCGGCTCGCGACCGCGATCGGTCGACCCACGCTGCTGCTTCAACCGCCGCACTGCAAGGTGCTCGACGATGCGCTGCTTCACCTTGTCGAGGTCGTAGTGGTCGGCGTCTAGTATCTCGCGCGCCTTCGCGACGTCGACTTCGCCTCCCGTCGACACGTTCCACGGCAGGGACACGATGAGCTCGAGGTACGTGCGGATCACCGAAGATTCGGGCGAGGCGCTTGGGATTCGCTCGAGCCGCGCGATCTCGCGGTCCGCCTCGCGCTTGGCCTCAGGCGGCAGGCCCGCCTTCTCGATCCGCTCGCGCAGCTCGACCAGCTCGCCGTGCTCGCTGTCGAGCTCGCCCAGCTCGCGCTGGATCGCCTTCAACTGCTCGCGCAGGAAGTACTCGCGCTGGGCTTTGCCCATCGACTCCTCCGCCTGCGTCTGGATCTTGCGCCCGAGCTCGAGCACCTCCAGCTCGTGGGCCATGTGGCCGAGCAACCGCTCGAGCTTCTCCTTCGCCGAATCGAGCTCCAGGATCTGCTGGCGCTGCTCCGTGGACAGGCGGATGTGGTTGGCGATGTAGTACGCGAGGTGCAGCGGGTCGTCGATGGCGCCGGCTGCGCTCGTCAGCTCGGCGGGGAGATGGGGGGCCAGCGTCACCAGCTGCTGGAACGACGAGATGGCGCGTCGCATCAGCGCCTCGCGCTCTAAAGACAGGATCGACTCCGTCGACTCGGGCAGCATCTCGACCGCGCACGTCAGGTAGGGCTCCTCGGACGCGGCCTTCGTAAGCCTGATCCGGCGCAGGCCCAGCACCGCCAGCTGCACGGTGCCGTCGGGCAGCTTGAGCAGGTGCTGCACGCGCACCATCGCCCCGACGTGGTGGATGTCCTTGAAGCCGACGTCCTCTGCGTCCTCGTCGAGCTGAGTCGCGACCGCGATGTGCCGCTCTACGCCGGTGAGGTCCTCGAGCAGCTGCAGCGAGCGTTTGCGTCCCACGGAGAGCGGGATGAAGATGCGCGGGAACACCACCGTCGACTTCAGGGGAAGCACCGGCAGGTGCGAAGGGACGGCTCCCTCCAGGTTCGGCGCGGGCACCTCGCTCACAAGCAAACAGTATTCCCGCTTGAGGACAATGTGACGCGGCGTCTTTCGAGTGAGGCGACAGGGCGCCGGTATAATCTCCCCAGCCCCGAAAGGGCTGGATTTTGAGCCAATCGCCAACGGCCGTCATACTCGCCGCCGGTCACGGCACCAGGATGAGGTCGCGTACACCCAAGGTCCTCCATCCGATCTGCGGACGCCCGATGCTCGACTACGTCCTCGACGCGGTGACGGAGGCGGGGGCTCAGGACATCAAGGTCATCGCGAACCCCCACCACCCCGAGGTCGCCGCGCACCTCGACGAGCGCGGCATCGCGCCGACCTTCCAGAGGGACCCGAAAGGCACGGCCCATGCGCTGCTGCAGATCCCCGAGAAGGAGCTGTCCGGCAAGCTGGTCCTGGTCGTCAACGGCGACTCACCCCTCGTCACCGGAGCCACGCTGCGCCAGATGATCGAAGCCCACAGGGAGTCCGGCGCGCCGGCGACCATCGCCAGCGTTGACGACCCCGGCCGCGACGACGGCCGCATCATCCGCGCCGCGGACGGATCGCTGGGCCGCATCGTCGAGCGCAAGGACGCGACGCCGGAGATCAAAGCGAGCGTGCACGAGTTCAACGTCGGCGTCTACTGCTTTGACGGCAGCCGCCTGGTGGAAGCGCTGAAGGCGGTCACTGACGACAACAAGGCCGGCGAGTTCTACCTCACCGACGTGTTCCTGCACATGGAGCCGGTCAACGTCGTCAAGCTCGTCGACCCGTCGGAGGCCATGGGGGTGAAGGACCGGATCAGGCTCGCGGCCGCGACCGCGGTGATCCAGAGGCGCATCCTCGACCGCCTCATGCTCTCAGGGGTGACGGTGATCGACCCGGCCTCCACGTTCGTCGACGCGACGGTCACCGTCGGTCAGGACACGGTGATCGAGCCGTTCACCGTGCTGAAGGGGCGCACCAGCATCGGCGCGGACTGCCGCATCGGCCCGCACGTGCACATAGAGGACACGAGCATCGGCGACCGTTCCGACTGCGGCCCCTTCGCCAAGCTGCGGCCGGGTACCGCGATCGCCGACGGCGTGCACGTCGGAAGCTTCGTCGAGCTCGTCCGGACCAGGGTGGGGAGGGGCAGCAAGGTGCCGCACGTGTCCTACCTGGGCGACACCGACCTCGGCGAGGACGCCAACATCGGCGCGGGCACGATCACCGCCAACTTCGACGGGACCAACAAGAACCGCACCCGGATCGGCGACGGAGCCTTCGTGGGCGTGGACACGATGCTGGTCGCTCCCGTCAAACTTGGTCGGGAGTCGCGCACCGGGGCGGGCTCGGTGGTGACGAAGGACGTTCCGGACGGCGCGACAGCCGTGGGAGTTCCAGCTAGGGTGATACGAAGAAAAGAAGTTCCTTCTCCCCACCGGGGGGAGGGTCAGGGCGAAGGATCGAGGTCACCGGATTGATAGGGCGATTACAAACGGCGGTCGAGTTCGCGGGCGAGGAGGCTTCCCCGTGGGGCGCGCTCAAGCTCATCGCGGGCAGCGCAAACCCGCTGCTGGCCGGCCGCATCTCCGAAAAGCTGGACATCCCGCTCACCGACGCCCGGCTGCGGCGTTTCCCGGACGGCGAGATCAACGTCAAGATCGAGGACTCGATGCGAGGCCACGACGTGTTCGTGATCCAGCCGACGTCGCCCCCCGTCAACGAGCACCTGATGGAGCTCTTCATCATCCTGGACGCCCTGCGCCGCGCTTCAGCAGGGCGCGTCACGGCGGTCATCCCCTACTACGGCTACGCCCGCAAGGAGCGCAAGACGCAGCCCCGCGAGCCGATCTCGGCCAAGCTCATAGCGAACTTCATCACTCTTGCCGGCGCCGACCGCCTGCTGCTTTTCGACCTCCACGCAGAGGCCATCGAGGGCTTCTTCGACGT
>DAIPXW010000291.1:0-3760 GCA_036783075.1 Candidatus Dormiibacterota bacterium
CCGGCCACGGCGCCAACCCCTTCTACGTCGGCCTCGCCACGAGCTGGCAGGCGGCGCCGGACGCCACGAGCTACACGTTCACGCTGCGCAAGGACGTCAAGTTCCACGATGGCACGCCGTTCAACGCGCAGGCGGTCAAGTTCACCTTCGACCACATAGTGGATCCCAACACGAAGTCCAAGTCCTCCGCGGGAGCGCTGGGCCCATACCAGGAGACGCAGGTCATCGACGACTACACAGTCAAGGTGGTCTTCAAGACGGCCAACGCGGCGTTCATGAACGAGGTGGCGACCTTCGCGATGGTGTCGCCCACCGCCGTCCAGAAGTACGGCGCTGACTTCGGCCACAACCCGGTGGGGACCGGGCCGTTCACGTTCAAGGAGTACGTGGTCGGCCAGCACGTCACGGTGGAGCGCAACCCTGACTACAACTGGGGGCCGGCCCCGCTGCGCACCGGTCCGCCGCAGATCAAGACGATCATCTTCCGGATCCTCGCGGACCCCGGCACGCGCTTCAACGCGCTGCAGACGGGAGAGATCCAGCTCGCCCCGAACATCAACCCGCAGGACATTCAGACCATCAAGTCGGACTCGAAGTACACGGTCTACAACGTGGCTTCGACGGGCATGCCCTGGAACATCATGATCAACGCCACGAAGGCTCCGACGAACGATCTTCTCGTGCGCCAGGCCCTCGAGTTCGCGACCGACCAGGCCACGATCATCAAGACGCTCTATTTCGGCCTCTACACCGCCGCCGACAGCGTGTACACGCCGCTCACGCCGGGGTACGACCCCGCGACCCAGGCGATCTACAAGTACGACAAGACAAAGGCGGGTCAGCTGCTCGACCAGGCCGGGTGGACGATGGGTTCGAACGGCACGCGCCAGAAGAACGGGCAGGCGATGAAGCTCAACTTCATCAACATCTCCGGCTTCGGTTTCGACGGCATCTCGCAGCTGATGCAGTCGCAGTTCAAGGACGTCGGGATCGCGGTCGACATCACCGACCAGTCGTTCCCGGCCGTGGGCGACGCTTACAACCGCGGCGACCACCATCTCGCCGACTTCTTCTATTACGACGTGGACCCCTACTTCACCCGCGCGCTGTTCGGCGGCGACCAGATCGCGCATGGCTTCAACTGGGAGCACTACGACAACCCCGATCTGACCGCGATGATCGACAAGGCCAACGCCACCGCGGACAACAACGCGCGGACGGCGCTCTACAAGCAGGTAGGCCAGACGATCATGCAGGCCGCGGTCATCATTCCGATCTACAACTCGAGCGGCCTTTTCGTCGGGACGTCATCGCTGAAAGGCCTTGCCTTCACCGTGAACGCGTTCGTTCTCTTCCACGCAGCGAGCATGTAAGGAACACACAGTTGCTTCGACTCCTGGCCCGCCGGGTCGCCATCGCGGCGCCAGTGCTGTTCGGGGTCACGGTGCTGGTCTTTTTGATCCTGCACCTGATCCCGGGCGACCCGGCCCAGATCCTCTTGTTCGGGTCGCGCCCGACGCCCGAGCAGATCATTCAGCTCCGCCAGCAGCTGGGCCTCGACCAGCCGCTTCCGATCCAGTACCTCAGCTATCTCGGCCGTCTTCTGCATGGGGACCTCGGCACCTCCTTCATCACCGGTCGCCCGATCGCCGAGGAGATCGCGGCGCGCTTTCCCGACACGCTCCAGCTGACCCTGGCGGCCATGCTGGTCGCGGTTCTGATCGGCGTGCCGGTCGGCATCGTCGGCGGCATGCGCCCGGGAAGCTGGACCGACCGCATCGCCGGTGGGTTCTCGATCCTCGGGGTGGCGGTCCCCTATTTCTGGTTCGCGCTGATCCTGGTGCTCGTGTTCGCCGTCAACCTGCGCGTGCTTCCGTCGCTCGGTGAGGGCTCGCCGCAATCAATCGTGCTGCCCGCGGTTTCCCTCGGGTGGGGCCTCTCCGCAATCATCGCGCGCCTGCTGCGCAACAACCTGGTCGAGATCTACCGCCAGCCTTACATGCAGGTCGCGAAGGCCAAGGGGCTCTCCGAAAGCATGAGGCTGTACCGCCACGCGCTGAAGAACGCGCTCATCCCGGTGGTGACCATCCTGGGGCTTCAGTTCGGCAACGTCCTCAGCGGCGCGGTCGTGGTCGAGGTCATCTTCGGCCGTCCCGGCATCGGGAGCTACCTCGTGCTGGCGATCCAGGCCAAAGACATCCCGGCGGTGCAGAGCGTGGTGCTCTTCATCGCGGTGATCTACATCGTCATCAACCTCCTGGTCGACGTGGCCTACGGTGTGCTCGACCCGAGGATCCGTCTCTCCTGGAGCGCGGCGAGATGAGCAGCGCGGCGCCCGCCCTCCCGGCCAGGCCACCGCTCCGGCCGCTCGAGTCGGCCGCCCGCTTGACCCGTGCGCTCACGAGCGGAGATACGGTCGGGGCGGCCGCCGTGATCTTCATCGCCTTCGTCATCGTGGTCGCCATCGCGGCGCCCGTGCTGGCTCCATACGATCCGGTGCACACCACCAGCGACACACTCGCCGCACCTTCCCTGCATCACCCGTTTGGCACGGACCAGTTCGGCCGGGACATGCTCAGCCGGGTGATCTGGGGCGCGCGGATCATCCTGCTCGCGCCCGTGGTCGGGATCGGCATCTCGACGGTGATCGGCGTGCCGCTCGGTCTGCTGGCCGGCTACTCGACGCGCTGGATCAGCGCCGTGATCATGCGCACGATGGACGTGATGCTGGCCTTCCCGGGGTTGCTGCTCGTGCTCATCGTCGTCACGATCATCGGGGCCGGTCTGGTGAACGTGATGGTGGCGATCGGCATCTCTTTCATCCCGGTCTTCGCACGGGTGGTCTACGGCTCGACCCTTGCGGCCAGAGGTCAGGACTACGTCCTCGCAGCGCGAGCGGTCGGATGCTCGCCGCTCCGGATCATGGCCCACCACATCCTGCCCAACGTGATGACGCAGATCATCGTCATCGCGAGCAGCGCCATCGGTTGGGCCATCCTCACCGCCACGACGCTCAACTTCCTGGGCTTCGGTGTGAAGCTGCCGACGCCCGACTGGGGAGCGGATCTCGCTGCGGGCAAGGATTGGCTGCAGCTGGCCTGGTGGATCGCGACCTTCCCGGGGCTGGCCATCACCGCGATGATCCTGGCTTCGAACTACCTCGGCGACCAGGTCGCGGCCGCGTTCGACCCGCAGAGCCATTGGAGAGACAACGTCACCCGTGTGGGAGGAGAGGAAATCGCATGAAGCTGCACATCCTGTTTCTGGGCGAAGCCTGCATCGACAAGGGCGCCGTGATCTCGCCCGGCGTCGGGGACGGCCGGCGCATCCATATCCCGATCCCCGGCTACCTGATCCAGACCGACGACGGCAAGAACGTCCTGATCGACACCGGGATGCACCGGAACCACATCGAGGATCCCGAGTACACCTTCCGGGGCCAGGAGATCTCCAAGGTCCTGCTGCCGGTCATGCGCCCGGAGGACTCCATGGTCCGCCGGCTGGCCGAGATGGACCTCTCGCCGCAAGACATCCACTACGTGATCAACACCCACCTGCACTTCGACCACTGCGGGAACAACTACCTGTTCAAGGACTCGACCATCTACGCCAACAAAGATCACTTCAAGTACGCGCAGGAGAGTCCGAATTTCCCGAGCCAGTACTTCGACCTGCCGCACCTGAAGTACGAGCTGCTCGAGGGGGAGCCCGAGATCTTCCCAGGCGTGCAGGCGGTTCTGACGCCCGGGCACGCGCCCTA
>DAIPXW010000292.1:0-3754 GCA_036783075.1 Candidatus Dormiibacterota bacterium
CCTTTCTTTTGTCGATGTCGAAGGCGGCGACGAACTCGATGTCGCTGATGTGATAGCCGCCCAGGTCGACATGCATCAGGCCCGGGACCGATTGCTTGGGCGACGCGTCACGGTAGTAGTGCACGCCCTGCACGAGCGATGACGCGCAGTTGCCCACACCGACAATCGCGACGCGGACCTTGTTTCTGTGGAGACCGTTCCTGTGACCGTTCTTCTGGCCGTTTTTCAAGCCCCTACCTCCTCACGAACTTTTGCGTTTTGTTTGATTCCGAGCATCTGGTCGAGCTGCGCGCGCTCGCGCGCGATGTTCTCGACGTCAAGCGAGCAGTACACCTGGCGGCCGTCCCGCCGGGTCCGGATCACGCCGCCGACACGCAGCATCCGCAGGTGCCAGGAGATGCGTGGCTGGCTCATCCGGAGGTGGGCGGCGAGGTCGTTCACGTTCTCCTCGCCGACTTTGCCCAGGCGCTCCAGGATGCGCAGCCGCGTGGGGTTGGCAAACCCCAGGAAATGGTCTGGCAGCTCGTGGCGCGGGCTCTGTAGAAACATAAAGGTTGCTTTATAGGAGTCTAACGCATAAAGGGTACGTTATGTGTGGATCAGCCCCGCCAGGTACCCCAGCACGGCTCGGCTGACGTGTGTGCAGAACGGTGGTACGGTTCGCCCGATGCTCGATCCGATGATCGTCATTCCGGCGGCGACAGCCGGCATGGGTGCGTGGGTGCTGCTGGCCGGACGCCCCATCCTGGGACTGCCCCGATGGCCACTCCAGGGGGCGCGGCTCCGAAGCGCGGGTGCCTATTGCGTCCTCGGCAGCCTCTTCGTCATCGTTTTGGCGCTGGCCGGGTTCAGTGGATTCGCCTTCGTGGCCTATGCGCTGCTCGCCCTGGCCTTCGCGGCATTTGTCGTCATGACTCGAAAGGTCAAGCCGAGCATCCAACGCTAGGCAGACTTCCAGCCGCTGGATCTCCAAGGCTGCAGACTCTTTGGCGTGAGGGACCCGTCCAGCTTCACCGACCCTGAGCGGCTGCGGCAGCAATACGGAAGCTCGGAGAGGCTGCAGGTCCGGGTCGAGACGCATCGCCGCTACAGCGAGAGCAGGACCAGCTTCCTCGACTGGGTCATCGAGCAGCTCGAGGTGGCGCCCGGCCAACTCGTGGCCGACATCGGCTGCGGGCCGGGCAACTACTTCGGCCGCCTGTCCGCCCGCGGCGCGCGAGCGGTCGGAACCGACCTGTCACTCGGAATGGCGGCGGAGGCTCGCGCCGCAGGATTCCCTGCCGTCGTGGCGGACGCGCAGGCGCTCCCGTTCGGCGATGCCAGCTTCGACCGCGTCATGTGCAACCACGTGCTGTATCACGTCCGCGACATCCCGGCCGCCTTGCTCGAGCTGCGCCGGATCGCCAGGCACGGTGGCCGGGTTCTGCTCGCGACCAACGGAACGGATCACCTCAAGGCCTTTCGCGACCTGACACAGCTGGCCGCGGCCGACATCGGGTTCGACCTGAAGCCGCGGGCGCCGTCCCCGTTCACGCTAGAGGACGTCAGGCTGGTGACCGGCGTGTTTCCAGACGCGGAGGTTCGGCGCCTGGACAACTGCCTGATCTTCAACGATGCGCAACCCGCGCTGGATTACCTTCGGAGCTGGATCGGGCCCACCGGGCCGCTCGAGGAAGCGATGCGACGGCGGATCGTCGCGACGATCGAGAACGATGGCGCATTTCGCGCCCCCACCATGTCAGGCGCGTTCGTGGCAGAGGTCGGGCCGGAGATCTGAGGGCGGTTGACAGCGCCTGGAGCTCCGCGCGGCTGCATGTCTGCTTCGGGAGGGGCCGAGGACGTTCCCCCATCAAGGGCTTCGCCGCGTGCTAGTCGACAAACGATTTGTAGCCTGGCTACAGTCCCCATTTGTAAACCCCGCCTGAGGGCCGGGGGAACCGACAATGACGGCGTTGACGACCTGAGCGGAGGCTCGAAGCGGCCACGAGCAGGGGAGTTGAACGCGCTGCAGCCGCCACGATCATCACCTGCTAGGGAGCCACCACCGCTGGCCAGCACCAAAACGGATACCCCGCCCACGGTAGTCGCCGCGAAGGTTCGCGTCCCACCTTCTGAGTCGTATGGCCTGGTGCGGCTGGATGCACTGATGAAACGCCTGTGGAGCCGGCGCCTTGGCCTCGTAGTGGCCCCCGCCGGCTCGGGCAAGACAACCCTGATGGCCCGGTTTGCATCGACCTCCGCAGTGCCGACAGCCTGGTACCGAAGTGAATCGTGGGACACCAGCGAAGACCACCTGCTCCGGAACCTCGCCAAGGCGTTCGCCGAGATCCTTGGCGACTCAGCCGGCGACTGGTCGACGGTCGAGGATGCCGCTTCCTCGCTGGAGCGCCGGCCCGGCGAGCGGATGCTCCTGGTGATCGACGATGCACACGCGATAGCCGGGACCGCAGCCGAGAGAGCGCTCGAGCGCTTCATCGATTACACCCCGCCAAACATGCTCACGTTGGTCGCGTCGCGCACCCCCCCTGCATTCAACCTCTCGCGGCTGCGAGTCTCCGGGGCGCTCGCGGAGATCACCGGGGAGGACCTTCGCTTCCGATCCTGGGAGGTCGAAAACCTGTTCCGGGAGTTCTACCGCGAGCCGCTCCCTCCGGTCGAGCTCGCCGAGCTCGCCAGGAGAACCGAAGGCTGGGCGGCCGGACTTCAACTTTTCCACCTCGCCACGAGCGGCAAATCCCCGACTGAGCGCGTGCGGGTTCTACGAGCTCTCGGTGGCGGCTCGCGTCCCGTGCGCGAGTACCTCGCTCGCAACGTACTCGACGAGCTGCCGGAATCGTTTCGGCGCTTTCTCATCGACAGCTGCGTTCTTGGCCGCTTGAGTGGCCGGATCTGCGACCGATTCCTGAACCGGACCGGCAGCCACGAGGTCCTCCAGGAGCTCGAGCGCCGGCAGATCTTCACGACCGCGCTCGGTGACAACGGCGACTACCGCTATCACGAGGTGCTGCGTTCACACCTGGAGCACGTCCTCGTCGAGGAGATGGGCGAGGCGGCGCTCCGCGTCCGCTACCACGATGCCGGCGTGGTGCTGGAGCAACATGCCGCGATTCCGGAGGCCGTGCACGCCTACTGCCGCGCCGAGGACTGGGCGGCTGTGGATCGAATCCTTGGAGGCGACGGAGCGCAGCTCGCCCAGGGCACCGGGGTCTGGATCGATGCCCTACCTCCCGCCATCCTCGAGCACGACCCCTGGCTCCTGCTCGCCAGCGCGCGACGTCACCGCGCCGAAGGCCGCTGGCGCACTGCGGCCGACACCTATCAACTGGCGGAAAGGGGCTTTGGCAGCTCCGAGGCGACGCACCTGTGCAGGCGCGAACGGCAGACGCTCATGGCCTGGCTGACACCGGTCCCGACACATCCGATCGATGCGATGGGGCTTTTGCGACTGGCCGTGATCCGTGATCCGATCGCAATCCAGTCGCAGCTCGCCGGCCAGACGTCGGCTCAGGCCAGGCTGGTTTCCGGGCTGGCTGCGCTCGCGGCCGGAGATGTCGTCACAGCGAGGCGGCTGCTCACGCTCGTAGCGGAAAGCGCCGACGCGAGCGAAGTCATCGCCGCCGCCGCGGCGCTGGGCGCAGCCGTGGCGTCGATGCTCGCCGGCGAGAAGGAAGGCCTTGCGGCTCTCGAGCAGGCAATCGAGAGCGCCGATTCTCTCGGTCAGGGTTTCATGGCCCGCCTCGGCCGCGCCTGCACC
>DAIPXW010000293.1:0-3729 GCA_036783075.1 Candidatus Dormiibacterota bacterium
ATTCAGACCTTGGCCAGCTCCAAGGGCGTCAAGCTCATCAGCTACGACCGCGCCACCTTTACAGGCACCAACACGTACTACGTCAGCTTCGACAACGTGCAAGTGGGTAAGCTCATCGGCGATGGCTTCAAGGCCTGCCTGACGGCATGGAACGTCACCAACCCGAAGGTCTTCACTCTCAACGGCGGCGAGGACACGGACCCGAACGCGATCGACTTCGCCAAGGGCTACAACAACAGTGTCTGGGGTGATTCCATTCCTCAGGAGACCGTAGGCAAGACCGCCAACGGCGCCACCCTGGTCGGTGACCAGGTCGCGCCCGGTTGGGATAACTCCAAGGGCCAGACCATCTTCCAGCAGCAGTACACCGCACACCCTGAGATCAACGCCACCATTGAGGCGAACGACGGCCTTGCGAACGCCGTCATCACCGTTCTCAAGCAGAAGGGCGTTCCCGCCAACAAGATCCCGACCACCGGACAGGACGCCAGCCTCGGCGGCATCGAGAACGTCTTGACCGGCTACCAGTGCGGCACGGTCTACAAGCCGATTTACCTCGAGGCTCAGGACGCGGTTGCCCTGGCGACCATCCTGCGCGCAGGCCTCACCCCGCCGTCCGCTCTCGTGAACAGCACCACGTCGCCCGCCGCGGGCAAGCCCGGAAGCACGCAGCCCGCGTCGCTTCTGACTCCGTATTGGGTCGACAAGACCAAGGTCGCCTCGACGGTGATCGCGGACAACTTCGTCGACAAGGCCACGCTCTGCCAGGCGGTCACAGCGGCCGTTTGCGCCGCCAACGGAATCTCCTAGAAGTCAACTTGACGCCGCCGTGCGACGTGCGCGGCGGCGTCATCTCTAAGTGCAGAATTACGGGGTGGCGCAGGTGATCCCAGCTTCGACCGCCGCGACCTCCACGACCGAGCCCCTGCTCAAGGTGCGGGGTCTCGAGAAGCATTTCGGTGCGGTGCAAGCCCTGTATGCAGTTGACCTCGACCTTCCGGCCGGTCAGGTCACCGCGCTGACGGGAGATAACGGGGCCGGTAAATCAGTGCTCACCAAATGCATCTCGGGTGTTTATCAGCCGGACCGCGGAGAGGTCTTCTGGGACGGTCATCCTGTCCACATCCGCAGCACGCGCGATGCGAGCCGGCTCGGGATCGAGACCGTCTACCAAGACCTCGCCCTGTGCGACAACCTCGACATCGTCCAGAACATGTTCCTCGGCCGGGAGGTCCTGCGGCGCGCGATGTTGGACGAGGACGAGATGGAGCGCCAGGCTGCGAAGACCCTCGCCGCTCTTCGCGTCACCTCCGTGAGGTCCATTCGCCAGCCGGTGGCGTCACTGTCGGGCGGGCAGCGCCAGTCGGTTGCGGTCGCGAAGGCGGTGATGTGGAACTCCAAGCTCGTGATCATGGACGAGCCGACCGCCGCCCTCGGAGTCAACCAAACCAGGCAGGTGCTGGACCTCGTGAAGCGCCTCCGCGACCAGGGCCTGGCTGTGATGGTCATCTCGCACAACCTGAACGACGTCTTCGAGGTCGCCGATCGCATTGCCGTGCTCCATCTCGGCCGGATGGTGATCCAGGACCAGGCGTCTACGTTCGATCGGCAGAGCTTGGTCGAGTACATGACTACGGGCAGCCTCACCCGCACCGCGCGCCGCGGCGCACCCGAAGAGACGAGCTGAGTGGCACGCACCGAAGTTCCTGACCTCCAGCACGACCCGACGGCAGCGGTCGCAGCCGCGGCGGCCGAGCTTCCGCCCGAGCTCGTCGCCCAGACGTTCGGTCAATACGCGCGCGGGTACGCAGCCCGCATCCGGAACGGCCAGAGCGGCGTGCTGCCGGTCGTCGTCGGACTGGTCGCGATCATGGTGGTTTTCGAGGTCATCAGCCCGAACCACGTGTTCCTGTCGGCCGGCAACCTGGTCAACCTCTTCCAGCAGAGCGCAGTGTTCATGGTGCTTGCAATGGCGGAGACGTTCGCCCTCCTGCTGGGCGAGATCGACCTGTCTGTCGGCTTCGTCGGGGCGTGCGGCGGGGTCATCGCGGTCCAACTCGTCCAGCCTTCGACCACCCATTGGCCCTGGTGGGCCGCGATTCTCGCGGCGCTTGCCTTCTGCGCAGCTGTAGGAGCCCTCCAGGGCACGATCATCACTCGCCTGGGCATCCCCTCGTTCATCGTCACGCTGGCCGGTTTTCTGATCTTCAACGGGGTGATGCTGTTGCTCCTCCTCTTAGGACCTTTCTCGGGCTACCCCAATCTCATCGGCTCGAGTGCCAACCTGCAGGTGCTATTCAACTTGATGGCGGGTACCATCGATCCGACCGTGAGCTGGTTCGCCATGGCGGTCATAGTGCTGGGGCTTGGGGCAATTCTTTGGTTCGGTGATCGGCGCCGTCGTAAGAGCGGTCTCGTGGCGCCGCCAGTGGGCCTTACCGTGATCAAGATCGCGATGATCGCAGTAGCCGGGGTAGTCGTCGTGGCCATCTGTGACATCAACCGCGCCAACTTCGGGACGCTGGCCGGCGTGCCGTGGGTGGTCCCCATCGTGCTCGGTGTGCTGGGGGCCTGGACCATCCTTCTCGAGCGGACGCAATATGGGCGCTACGTATACGCAATCGGCGGCAACCCCGAAGCCGCGCGCCGCGCCGGCATCAACGTGGCCTTGATACGGACCATCGCCTTCGCGCTCTGCTCGATGACGGCCGGCATCGGTATGGTGCTCTACGCCTCCTACATCGGCGGCATGTCCAACAACGTCCAGGGCGGCCAGCTGGTCCTGTTCGCCGTGGCCGCCGCGGTCATCGGCGGCACCAGCCTTTTCGGCGGCCGCGGCAAGGCTATCCACGGGGTCCTGGGCGGCCTCGTGATCGGCGGCATCTACAACGGGATGTACCTGCAGGGGCTGGACGTCGAGAGGATCTTCATCGTCACCGGCTTGGTGCTGCTGGCTGCCGTCACCATCGATTCCCTCTCGCGCAGGGCAGCCTCGTCAGGCAGTGCGGCCCGGGTCTGAGCCCGCTTCCGGGCCCTGCATGATCAAGGGGGAGTAGCGAACATGACGCAGCTCAAGACGAGTCTCGGAATCTGGGCGCTGGGGCCGATGATCACGCGCTTTGTCCCTGTGGGCTACCAGCCGCAGTGGACCTCGGAGAACACCGTCGACAAGGTGAAGCGCGCGGTTGCGGGACTGGGCGACCTGATCGATGACTACGAGTTCCACTATCCGTACGAGATCAATGAGGATAACGCCGAGGCGGTCAAGGCCGCCCTGGGCGGGCACGGTATCTACTGCGTGGCGACAGGGCTCCACCTCGACCCGCTTTTCGGCAGGGGAGGCCTGTGCTCGCCCGATGCCTCTGTGCGGAAGGAGGCCGTGCGGCGCACGCTGGCCGCAGCCGACATGGCCGGCAAGTTGCGGGCCAATTTCATCATCTGGCCCGGAATCGAAGGCTACAACTACCCCTTCCAGACGCCTTACCGTGAGAGCTGGGCCTGGTTGGTGGAGGGCATCGGCTTGGCCGCGCAAAGGTGCAGGGATCACGGGATACAGCTCTTCCTGGAGCACAAGAACTCTGAGCCGGCCATGAAAATCTTGATGCGCAACATCGGCATGACACTGCATGTCATCCACAAGTTGCGGGCACAGGGTCTCGACAACGTGAAGGTCAACATGGACTGGCAGCACCTCCTGATGAACGGCGAGAACCTGGGCGAGTATGCGGC
>DAIPXW010000294.1:0-3716 GCA_036783075.1 Candidatus Dormiibacterota bacterium
GGATCAGCCCCGCGAAGCGGTCCTCGAGCCAGTCCTTCGCGAGCTTGCTGGGCACGCCGATGCGAAACGTGCCGCCGTCCGCCGATACCACCGACGTGTTCTTGAGCCACATGTCGTACGTGCGCTTGGCGAGCTGGAACCGCAGCTCCTCCTGCACCTGCGACCAGATCTGGTCCTGGTTCACCTCATCCTTCTCCTTGTGTCCAGCGGCTTGATCACCTGTGCACGAGGACGCGTGACCCTGGGGAAGACAGGCCCTGCCGCTCTGCAAAGACTGTGGACAACCTGGGACCAACTCCTCTTTCGATTCTCTCTGCGCTCGCGCTCGAGCAGCCACGCGTGAACCGCGCTGCCGGCGACCGCAGGTTCAACCGAAGCTCTCTGACCATGAGCTCCGCCTCCTTGGTGCCTGTGGAAAAGAGCGGACCGGATTTCCACAGGCTGGCGCTGCCCAGCCGTCCGAAATCACCCATCCGGTCGATCCCGAAATATGCAAGCGGTGTTATACGTTTAGAGCGCTACTAGATATCATGATGAGTGGAACCGATTGGTGCGATCTGTACTGGATTGCTATCCGTACCCTAACCCCGGCTGCTTCCGGCCGCGCAGTGTAGCAAAGCCTTAACCTCGCTGCAAGGCTCCCACCGAGCGGATGAAGTGACAAAGCCGGTATCACAATCGACGAGCCCCCGGTTCGGTACACTACCGCGGTTCTCGACCGCGATTAGTTCTGCAGGGAGCGCGTCATCAAGCGGACATTCCAACCCAAGAAGCGGTATCGCCGTCGCGTGCACGGATTTTTGCGCCGGATGAGCGCAAAGGGCGGCGTTCGCGTGGTGCGGAATCGCCGTCGCAAGGGCCGCCTGCGGCTGAGCGCCTAGACCTCTCGTGAAGCGGCGCCTCCGGCTTCGCCGGCAAGGCGACTTCCAGGCCGCGATGGGGGGCAAGCGGTTTTACAGCGGGCAGGC
Source organism: Candidatus Dormiibacterota bacterium (assembly GCA_036783075.1). Lineage (GTDB taxonomy): Bacteria > Chloroflexota > Dormibacteria > Dormibacterales > Dormibacteraceae > Palsa-870. The sequence goes on from DAIPXW010000294.1 coordinate 969, forward strand.
CCTGGTGGCTTTCGCCGTGCCCAGCGAGGGCGACGCCGGCCGGGTCGGCGTCACGGTAAGCCGCATGGTCAAGGGCTCGGTAGAGCGAAACCGGGCCCGGCGCCGGCTGCGGGAGCTGGCGCGGCAGACGCTCTTGGGCGGTGATTCGCCGGTGACCGGGGTGGGAATACGATATGACGTGGTCCTGATCGCTCGCCCGGCCGCCCTCCAGGTGCCGTTCGCAGACCTGCGGGCCGAGGTCGAGCAGGCCGCGCTGAAGCTGACCAGGCTCAATCGATGACCAGGCTGTTGCTCGCGATGATCCGCGGCTACCAGATGTCGTTCTCCAAGATCCTTCCGCCCTCGTGCCGCTACTACCCGTCCTGCTCGCATTACACGTATGAAGCTGTGGAGAGATATGGCTGGTTGCGCGGCGGTTGGATGGGAGCGACGCGGATCGCCCGCTGCCATCCGTTTGCCAAGGGCGGCTACGATCCGGTCCCTTGATCTGCATTTCTGCTGGAGAGATCTGACATCAACCTGAGCTCCGTCTTCGACGTCTTCAAGCCGATCGTGCAGCTCTGGACTGTGGTCATCGAGAACCCGATCACGTCGTTCTTGAACTACCTCTACGTGCACCTCCTGGGCGTTCCGGTAATCAGCACGATCGGTGCGTACGGCGTGGCGATCATCATCCTCACGATCATCATCCGGTTGCTGCTGGCTCCCCTCCAGCAGTTCCAGCTGGTCACCCAGCGCAAGAGCATGGTCGAGCAGAGAAAGCTCGCCCCGCAGGTCGCCGAGCTCCGCAAGAAGTACAAGAAAGACCCGCAGAAGCTGAACGCCGAGATGATGAAGATGTACCAGGAGCATGGCGTGAACCCGCTGGGAGGCCTGGTGGGCTGCCTGCCCCTAATCGTCCAGCTCCCGATCCTGACCGCCCTCTACTACGTCTTCCGCAACTTCGCAAATCACGCTCATGTCCCCGCCCCTTTCCTGTTCGTCCCGAACCTGAACGAGAACCCGATGCACCACCTGTTGGCCGCGGGGCTGCCGATCCCGGTGATCGGGTACCTGATCTTCCCCCTGCTGGCGGCGTTGACCACGCTTGTCCAGTCACGGATGCTCCAGATGCCGTCTCCGGTCAACCCCACGGACCAAGAGCTCCAGACCCAGCAGATGCAGCGGACGATGGTCTACCTCTCGCCTCTCATGATCGGCTACTTCGCCCTGCAGGTCCCCGCCGGACTGGGCCTCTACTGGTTCATCGGCAACTGCGTCAGTATCATTCAGCAGAGCTTCGTGGTCGGCTGGGGAAACGTGCTGCCGGCCCGCTTCAGGCGGGGGTCCGGGGGTTCCAACGCTGGAAGCGGGCCGGCGCCCAACGCCAAGGGCGGCCCGCAGCCGAAGAAAGGCCCGCAAGGCAACCCTGGAAACGAGCCGAGAGGCGGCACCAAATCAAAAAGACCCCGAAGATAAGGGAAGAGGTGAATTGATATGAAGTCCGCCGAAGGTCGAGGCCGCACGCTGGACGAGGCGGTCGACGTGGCGTTGATCGAGCTCAAGGAGAGTCGCCGCAACGTCGACATCAAGGTCATCAGCGAGAACCCGGACGAAACCGTCGTCGAGGTCAGCGTCATCGATCATGACGCGGCGCCGGACGCGGACGCTGCTCCGGCGAACGGGAAAGCGGAGACCGCGCGCTCGCTGGTCGAGGGATTGCTGAAGCACATGGGCATTCGCGCGCAGGTGACTGTGCGAACGGGCACCGAGCCGATCACGCTCGACATCAGCGGGCGCGACCTCGGAGCGTTGATCGGCTGGCGGGGCGAGACACTGCGCGCCTTGCAGTCGGTCACGAACGTGATGGTCGGCCGGCACCTGGCCGAGGGCGAGCGGATCATCGTGGACGTCGAGCGCTACCGCCAGCGGCGAGAGCACACGGTGCGCGAGATCGCGCTGCGCGCCGCGCGGCAGGTCAAGATGACCGGCGACGCGATCACCCTCGACGCAATGCAGCCTTTCGAGCGTCGGGCGATCCACCTCGCGCTCGAGGGCGACCCCGACGTGATGAGCGGAAGCATCGGAGAGGAGCCGGAGCGGCGAGTGGTCGTCGGCCCGCGGAAACCGGCGGCCGGGTAGCGCATCGATGCCGGTCCGGGCCGCTCAGCGGATCCGGAAAGCGATCGCCCTGGTCAACTCGGTTGCCGACGGCGCCGGCGACGAGGAGATCACTCCGACCGAGATCGCCGAGGCGATTCGCGACTGCCTCGAGCTAAGTGACATCGATCGCGTGGCCAACGTGCGCAAGTACCTGGGCGAAGCGCTTGACGGCGTGTCGGACGGCATGCCGGCGGACTTCGTGGCGATGACGCTCTATGCGGCCCTTGGCGCGCTCCGCGAGGGCGGCACGCTGGATTAGCGGATTGGCGGAGACCCCGCAGGCGCGGTCCTATACTGGCCGTCCCATGGCCTCCCAGCACCGTGTCCACGCAATGCCAGGAGGCGCGAAGCTGGTCGTCAGCTCGATGCCCGAGCGCATGTCGACAAGCATTGTGTTCATGTTCGGAGGCGGATCCCGCCTCGAGGACGAGAGGCTGGCCGGGGTGTCGCATTTCATCGAGCACCTCTTCTTCAAGGGCACGAAGCAGCGGCCGTCGTCCAAGGACATCGCGGACGCGATCGAAGGTGTGGGCGGATTCATCAACGCCTCCACGGACAAAGAGCTCACCGCCTACTGGGCGCGCGTGCCGTCCGAGCACATGGAGC
>DAIPXW010000295.1:0-3701 GCA_036783075.1 Candidatus Dormiibacterota bacterium
CAGCTGGGTGTGGCTCTTCTCGATCTCCTCCATCCCGCCGATACCCGAGCTGACGATCACGCCTACGTCATCGGGATCCATCTCGCCCGGGACGAGCCCGGACTGGGCGAGCGCCTGCTTGGACGCCGCCAGGGCGAACTGGCAGTAACGCCCGATATGGCGGGCGGTCTTGCGGTCCATGTATTCCTCGGGGTTGAACCCCTTGACCTCGCCCGCGATCTTGCAATCGAAGACCGTCGTGTCGAAATGAGTGATCCGGCCGATGCCCGAGACGCCCTCGACCATGTTCGACCAGACGGTCTCGAGGTCGTTCCCGATAGGGGTCACAAAGCCCATGCCGGTCACGGCCACGCGTCGACCGTTTGAGTTGGATTCCATGGGTTCAGCATACGGACGCCAGGGCCAATCCGCATCGGCCAGGTGTGGGAAAACAGGGCCCTTGACTTGGACGCCGTGTCCAAGGCCGGCTTCTAGAGCAGCTTACGAAGCTCCAGGGCGAAGTGCAGCCGGAACCGGCTCGGGGCCGAGTCGAGGTCCCCGCCCAGCAGCTCGCGCAGCTTGTCGAGGCGGTAAAGCACCGTGTGGCGGTGCAGCCCGAGCTCCGCGGCCGCGTCCTTGACCGACCCGCGAACGAGATAAGCCTCGAGGGTGTCCAGGAGCTGCTCCCGGTTGCGCAGCTTCGGGTCCATCAGGGGGCCAAGGCTGTGGACCACGAAGCGCTCGGCGAGGTGTGGGTTCTGGGCGAGAAGCAGGTGGGGGATGACCTCGTCGTGCCGGTGCACCACCCCCTCGGGCCTCAGCTTCCTACCCGCCTCGATAGTCTGCTGCGCCTCGAGGTAGGAGCGCGATATGCCGCGCAGGCCCGGGTGGAAGCCCCCCACGCCCGCGCGGACCCGGGCCTTTGCCGTACCGGACCGTTTCATGGCTTCTTCCTGCAGGTGCAGCACGAACTGGCGGGCGGAATCGACGTCGGCGACCGATTCGGCCGGCAGCAGCACGACAAGGGTGCTCGGATCGGTGGCGTGATAGATCGCGCCGCGCGGCACGTCCAGCGCCGCCGCGACCTCCGCAAGCGACTGCCCGCCCCTCTCGTTTTCCCGGTTCCCGATGATCAGCTTGCACACGGCGGCCACGTAGCCGGTCGCGACGATGGGCATGTTCAACGCGAGCGCCTGCTTCTGCAGCTCCAGCTCGGAATCGAAGTTGTCGCTGATCAGCGCGTGGAACAGTCGCGCGTGGGCTCGGGTGCCGCGCTGCATGTGCTGCTCGCGGGCGTGGAGGTAGGTCTTGGTCACCTCGGCGGCGACCTGGTCGAGCGCCGCGAACACGTAGTTGGCGGTGAGCATGATCGCCTCCGGGGTCGCTTCGGGATGCCCGCGCCACGCGCGCAGGATCTCGTCCCACGCGACGCGCGCCGCGATGCGGTACGCCGCGAGGATCGGCTCTACAGACTGGCTGCTGCGCGCCTGGAGGATGCCCAGCTGTGCGACCCTGCGGAGCTCCTCGCTCGTCGCGGGACGGGCCTCGCGCGCGGTGGCCAGGAACAGGTCGAGGCCCGCCTCGCACGCCTTCGCGATCGCGGAACGCTGCGGCGGAACCCCGGTGGAGTCGTCCCAGCGGACGAGGCTGACAACGGCGCGGGCCATGTGGCGCGCCATCCCCGAGCGGCGCAGCTCAAGCTCGGCGAGCAGCGCTTTCGGAAGGGTCGGCGCCGGCTTTGCGCCAGGGCTCGGCTTGGACGCGACGGCCATCTTGGCCATGGGTCCGACTATACGGCGATCTCCGTGTTTAGGACCTCGTGTCGAGGAGTCTAGCCGTGCTCCTTGACGAACGCGAGCATGCGCCGCCAGGCATCGTCGCACGCCTCCTTCCACTGGTCGAAGGTGCGGTCGAAGAAGCTGTGCGGGGCGCCCTCATAGATGTGCATCTCGTGGGGCACCTTGGCCTCCGTCAACTCTTTGTCGAACTGGTGGAACGCCTCCTGCGGAGTGAAGTCCGCGCCCGCGATGAGCATCAGCAGCGGGCTCTTCATCTTGTCCATGAACGGCTGGCTTCGCTCCGGACGTCCGTAGAAGCCGATCGCACCGTTGAGACCGTGGCCGCCGGCGGACTGGTTCCATGAGTTGGACCCGCCGAAGCAGAACCCGACGGTGAATACCGATTTGACCGCGCCGCCCTCTTTCGACCGGAGGTACGCGACGGCGGCGGCGACGTCCGCGCGGATGTTGTCAGGCGCCGTCTTCTCGACCTGCGGCTTCCAATCGAACTCTTCTCCGCGCTCGCCGATGCCGGCGGTGCGCCCGAAGTAGTCGATGGCCACCGCGTCGATACCTGCTTCGGCGAACCTCTGGGCAAGCTCCTTGTAAAAGTTATGGAGGCCGCGCACGTCGGGCAGCACGACCATTCCCGCGCCTGTCGGCTTCGCGGCCCGGGCGAAATACGCTCCGAACTTCGTCCCGTCTGCGGACGTGAGGACCATCTCACCCTGGTCCGAGGCTGCGCCGCTGATCGGCGGCAGGGGCGGTCTAGCATCGTCTGAGTAGCACATGGATGGATTCTCGCTTAGATTGGGCATGCCATGAAGATCGAGAGCCCGGGCTTCACGCTTTCCGACGTCGACGCCTTCCTTGACGAGATGCAGGGCCACGACCGCACCGTGCTGGCCGACCGGCTAGAGAAGGCCTCAGCCCGACTCGCGCGCCTGGGCCCTCGGGTCGAGGCGGGCCGGGGAGACGGTGAATGGAGCAACCATGAGGTGCTCGCGCACATCGCCGTGCTGTCGAAGTTCTACGGCGTGCTGGTGCACAGGATCTCGAGCGGCAAGATGACCGAGCTCAACCTGCTGGAGAACGTGAACATGCGAGACGTGGCGGGCGACCAGATGGCCCAGATCGCCCCGGCGGAGCTGCTGCGGATGGCGCTCGCCGACCAGGCCCGCACGCTCGAGCTGCTGCGCACGGCGCCTCCCGCGTCGTTGAGGCGCACCGCCAGGATCGAGGACGGCCGGATGATGAGCGCCGAGGAGGTGGCCCGCCTGCCGCTGATCAACCACCTCGAGATGCACGTCGACCAGCTCGAGAGGGCGCTGGGCTCCTAGCGCTACTCGCTCACCTGCGTAAAGCCGAGGCTTCGCAGCTCGCGCCGGATCGTCTCGGCCGCGGAGTCCATCATCGCGGCATCGGGATTGGGGTCCTGGTTGCCGAAGTCCAGGTCGTGAACGCCCCGGATCGGGACGACGTGCAGGTGGCAGTGCGGCACCTCGAGGCCGGCGAGCATCACGCCCACGCGCTCGGGCCGGAAGCCGGCCATCTGCGCCTTGCCGATGGCCTGGGCCGTTTGCATCATCCGCGCCAGCAAAGCCGCATCCAGGTCGAGCCAGTGGTCGACCTCGGCGCGCGGGACGACGAGCGTATGGCCCGGGCGAAGGGGATGGATCGAGAGGAAGCCGACGCAGAACTCGTCCTTCCAGACGAAACGGCCGGGCAAATCCCCGTTGATGATGCGCGTGAAGATCGTGGCCATGCGTTAACCCTAAATCGCTAGCCTTTACCCCGTGGGCGCGCCGGTGGTCGAGCTCGAGAAAGCGTCAAAGCGGTATGGCGATGTGCTCGCGCTCGATGGCGTCAGCCTTGCGATCGAGCCGGGCGAGGTCGTGGCCATGCTCGGGCCCAACGGCGCCGGCAAGACGACTTCGATCAGCT
>DAIPXW010000296.1:0-3686 GCA_036783075.1 Candidatus Dormiibacterota bacterium
GCGGTCGAGCTGTGGCTGTGTCCCGACGGCGTCACGGAAGCCACCGCCATCGCAACCCAGGCCGAGGGTCTGGTTGAACGTGGAACATCGCTTCGAGACATCGCGGTGCTGTGCCGGACCAACGCGATCGCGCGCCCGATCGCCGATGCCCTGGCGGCTCGCGCGCTTCCGCACGTGGTCACCGGCGGCCACGGCTTTCACGACCGGCCGGAGATCAGGGACGTCATCGCGATGCTCCGCGCACTGCGGGATCCGAACGACGTCGTCGCGCTCGCGCGCGCGGTGACGCGGCCGCCCGCGAGCCTTGACGCGACCGCTGCGCTGGGCGTGCTGCGCGACCGTGGCGATGCCACCTCTCTCGATGCGTTGAAGGCGTGGCCGGCTTCCAGCGCCTTCGCCCTTCAGCTCGAGCTGCTGACCGCGGAGGCGCGTCGCCTCGACGTGCAGGACCTGTTCTTCGAGCTGATGAATCGCACCGGTTATCTCGACGTTTGCGGCCGCACGCTCGAGGCGAGCGAGGCCGCACGCGTGGTGGCCAACGTCGGCCGTTTCGCCGAGACGATCGCTGAGTTCTGCGAGACGGCGAGCGACCGCTCGCTTGCCTCCTACATGGACCACCTGGACCTGGTTCTTCTCTCGGGAGAGGACGAGGAGCCCGCTCCCGTCGAGGGAACCGGCGACGCGATACAGGTGATGACGATCCACCAGGCAAAGGGCCTCGAGTTCGAGGCGGTGTTCGTCCCAGGGCTGGTCGAGGGCAGGCTGCCGCAGTCCGGTCGCTCGCCTCGTTTCGAGCTCCCGCCGGCGGTCCTCGAGCCTTTAGTCCGCGGGCGGGAGGACGTCGTGGCCGAGGAGCGCAGGCTGCTTTATGTCGCTATGACCCGAGCTCGGCGCCGCCTTTACCTCACGCGCGCGGCGCATTACGAGGGCGGGCGCCGCTGGAGGCACTCACGCTTCCTGGACGAGGTGAAGGCCTCGGGGCCCAGGGTGGTGGTCGAGCGCGACATACCCGCTTACACCGGCCCCCCTGCCATGACCCCGGCCCGTCGGGCGGAGGGCACCGTCGTGCTCTCCTTCAGCGCGATCTCGGCCTACCGTGACTGTCCGCGCCAGTACTGGTACCGGCAGGAGCAGCGCCTTCCCGCTGCGCAGAGCGCGGAAGCCGTGCACGGGGTGATCCTGCATGAAGCTCTGCGCCAGGCCGGAGAAGCGAGGCGCAGCGGCCGCGAGGTCACCGCGTCCCTTCTGGCCGGCATTCTCGCGCAGGTGTGGGCGCGGACGCCTTTTCCCGACGCGCGGCGCGCTCCGACGTTCAGGAGGATCGGCGCGACGCAGCTCGAGGCCTACCGCAAACGCGGCGGCTTCGACGGCATGCCCGAGCGCCTGGAGCACGCGTTCAGCGCCGCCGTGGACGGCTGGACGCTGCGCGGCGTGATCGACCGCATCGACAGGACCGAGTCGGGCTGGCTCATCGTCGACTACAAGAGCGGCAGGCCGCTCACACGAAGCCGGCGCGACATGCAGGTGGCGCTTTACGCGCTCGGTGCCAGGTCGGCGCTGCAGCTCGACCCGGTCGAGCTCGAGGTGGTGTATCTCGCCTCAGGCGACAGCGTCCGGGTCGACAGGGTCGAGGCGCTCGTCGCCGACGCCACCAGCCAGGCCGCCGAGGTCGCGGAGGGTGTGCGGGCCGGGAGGTTCGAGGCGAGGCCGGAGCGCCGGCGCTGCCGGCTCTGCCCCTACCGGCTCGCCTGCGCGGAGGCCCTGTAGCGGGCCGCGAGAAGGAGGCATTCGCGGGCGATGTCCGAGGACGCGTACGGGTGCGCCAGCTCCTGCGCTTTCCGCGACATCTCGCGCCACGTCGGTCCGCCTTCGGCCAGCACCCTCACCTCGTCGTACAGCTCGGCATCCTTCGGGGCGTAGGCGCCGAACCCGGACTCGACCACGTAATCGACGTTGGGCGTTTCCTGTCCAGGAAGAAAGCCCGTGATGATCAAGGGGAGGCTCGTGGCGAGCGCCTCGGCGATCGCTCCGGGGCCGGCTTTGGTGACTGCCATGTCGCAGGCTCGCATCAGCTCAGGCATGTAGTCGACGAAACCGAGGACGAGGGTCGGAGTCGCGAAACGCTCCTCCGCCAGGCGCCGTCGAAGCTTCTCGTTGCGCCCGCACACGACGACCACCTGCCACTGGTACGGCTCGAGGGCGAGGGTCCGCACCTGGTCGGCCATGTGTCCGACGCCCGCGCCACCGCCCATCACCAGGACAGTGAACCGGCGCTCGTCAAGTCCGAAGCGCCGCCGGAGCGCCTGCTTCTCGCCCGGAGCAGGCGGCCGGAAGCGGAGGTCGACCGGCAGGCCGAGGAGCTTGATCCGGTCGGCCGGCACGCGGCGTCTCAGTGCCACCTTGCGGGCCAGCTCGGTCGGAGCGATAACCAGGTCGGCGCGACTGAAGGTCCAGCCGCGGTGGAAGTCGACAAGGTCTGTGATCACCGTCATCAGAGCGCGAGGGCGGCCGCTCTTGCGAATCGCCTGGTGGCTGATGTGGTTCAGCATCGGGTGAACTGAAAGCACCACATCCGGGTCGTGGGCTTCCAGCAGCTCGACGACCACCTTGCGCACCCCGCGGCCGAAGACGGCCCTTATGGCCGCGAACGCAGGCTTCGTGTTGCTCGTGTGGTAAACGGCGCCCCACGCGGTGCGCGAGCGCCGGATCAGCGGCGAGTACAAAGACGCGAGCCTGCTCACGACCGTCGGCCCCTGGCCGATCAAAGGGTCGGCCACCGTGACGATGCAGCTCGGGTCGAGGAGCTTGAGGGCGTCCGTGAGCGCGCGAGCCGCGGCCCGGTGGCCCCCGCCGGTGTCGCTGAACAGGATCAGGATCCTGGGGGATCCCCCTACCGGGGTTGGAACTGGGGGCGGCGCCTCCGGATGCTCGACGCCCGGGGGCTCGGCGCTTACCGCCGTCTCGCGGCGGCGCGGCGCGCGATCCACCGCATGTTGTACTGGGCCAGCAGGTAAGTGATGAAGATCATCGCGATGAGCCCGATGCTCACCCACAAGATCGTGCGCTTCGCGAGCTCGTTGGGCGACAGAGGCAGGCTGCCCGGGTTCTGGTTCGAGATGATGAAGGCGGCGAGGTCCTTGATGTCCTGATCGGTGAGCTTGTCGTTGCCGCCCTTGGCCGGCATCGCCACCTGCTTCGGATCGCCGGGCTGAGGTTGCCGGCCGTTGGTGATGATCTGGATCAGGAAGTTGGGATCGAGCGAGTTCGGCACTCCCGGCAGCTTGTCGATCGGGCTGAGCGTCGCCCCGATCCCGCCCTCGAGGCTTGCTCCGTGGCACGTGGCGCAGTTCTGGGCGTAGAGAGTCGCGCCCCTTGCGGGGTCTCCCGGAAGCGCGGGGCTGCCTGACGGCGACGGAGAGCTGTCGGCCAGCGTGGTGATCGCCGTGAGCGCAACGATCGCCGGGACGGCCAGCGCGACGAGCGCGGACACGGTCAGGCGCTTCGTCAGTCGCATTCCGGGCCAAATCATAGCCGTGCCTATTCTCACTCCTCAGCGGGAATAGCCGCTGAGCGCGTAGGTTTTAAGCCATACATGGGTTCCTGTTCGCCGGTCTCTCGTTCCGGCTTCTGCTGCGTCTCACGGCGCTGGCTTGACGCGAGATCGGCCTACCGTGGCTGACGCGACC
>DAIPXW010000297.1:0-3680 GCA_036783075.1 Candidatus Dormiibacterota bacterium
TGTTCCAGTCGTAGGTCGCGCCGGTGCCATAGCCCTGCACCAGCTGCCACATGGTCGAGCCGGCCGGCCGCATCCAGAACTCGTACCGCGGGCTCGTGGTGCATCCAGAGGCGAGGGCAGTGACGGTGACGTGGGTTCCGCTGCCCTGCACAACGCCGGCCGGCGCCGCGGAAGCGGTCACCGACGCACACGATGAGGCCGTCACAGAGTAAGGGATGCTCGTGTAGCCGTCATAAGCGGTGGAGCTTCCGGCGGCGCGAGCCCACGCCGAGAAGTTCACGGTGCCGGCGGCCGCACCGGTGCTGTTCCAGTTGAACACCGCGTTGGGGCTGTAGGGCTGCACAACCTGCCAGGTACTCGAGCCGGCGGGCAGCATCCAGAACTCGTAGTTGGGATTCACGCAATTCGCTGCGCTTGCTGTGAAAGAGACGGGAGTGCCGGATGGCGACGTGGTCGGGGGGGCTGCGGTCAGGGTCACGGGCGTGCATCCCGTGACTAGGTTGAACGAGCGGACGACATTGTCCGAACCGACGAAGATCTGCCCGCCGGCCTCGCTCGGCGTCGTGAAGTGCGTGACGCCGAAGCCGGCGCTCTGGTAGATCTGCGCACCGGTCGTGGCGTTGAAACCGAAGAGGCCGCCCCCACCGCTGTCGACAGCCCACACCGCACCGCCGGCAACTATCGGAGGGCCTGGGCTGAACCCCCCGGCGTTCCACGACGGGCTGCTGCAGCTGGCGGCGCAGCCGCTGAAAGACTTTGTCGTGGTGTCAACCTTCAGCGCGACCAGCCCGCTGCCCTCGCACGACAGGTAAACGTACGGGGCGGCGTACGCGTATGAGCCGAAGTTGGCATCACCGTGATTGCCGCGGCAGACGTCGACGGGGCCGTATGACGCGGGCTTGGGGGTGGGATAGAGCTGGCCGTCCACCCCGCCCAGCGCCTGCGGGTTGACGAGGAATCCGTAGCCCGCCTTCCCAGCCTGGAAGGCGAGCGTTGGGCTGATGAGGACCATGCTCGCCGAACCGAGGTCCTGGTCGTTGCTGCACCAGGTGCCGTACCAGTCTTGGGGGATGAACGCGTCTTCGTGCGCAAGCGTGGCCGAAAGCCGCACCACCGCATCGTTCTCATAGACAGGAGGACCGCCGGCGGAAACCTGGTCGCATCCGCTTGAGGTGCCGTTGCCGCTCGAGTCGAACACCTTGCCGGTCGAATCGTCGACGACGATCCCGCCCGCGGACCAGAATCCCGCCCCCTGACCCGGAGTCTCGTAATAGTCAGTCACCGCGCTGCCGGTTGTTGGGACGGCGAATATCCAACCGTGGTATGCACCGCAGTCGCCGATGCGGCCGCCGAACGGCACATAGACGTATCCGTTGGCCAGTCCGAGCGCACCGCGCTCCTGCTCGATCGTGTAGTCGAACCCGGTGCCCAGGTTGGTCGGAATCGGCGTGTTGAGCACGACCAGATGCGTCGTGAGATCGACGCCGAAGACGTGCCACAACTTGTCAGAGGCCAAAAGTTCGGTGACATAGATGCGGCCCGCTGCGGCATCTATGACGGGCGTGCCGCTGATTCCCAACGGGCTGATGTTTCCGCATTCTCCGGACTGGACCGGCCACGGAGTCCCCACGTTGATCGACCACGCCGTCACCCCGGTCGACTGGTTGATCGCATAGACGGTTCCCTGAAGGGTGACCGCGTAAACGATCCCGCTGTAGACGAGGGGCTCGGCGTAGATGGAACCGTCAAGTGCGCTGGAGACCCAGCCCCCAGTGGCCGTCGACGCAACCGGCTGCGTGCCGTCGTAGCCGGTGTGGGCGTCGTCATGGTGGTAGACGGTCCATGCGCCGCTTGCAGAGGCGGCAACCCGCACCTGCGACGCGGGTCCGGCTTGGGTGCCGCCGGCGGCAACCATCACCCACGCGCCGGTCAGGACGATGCCGGCCACGGTTGCTGCCGCCAGGCGGCGCATCACCACTTCGTACCTATCAACGCAGCAACTCCGTTTTTCCGGTCGACCGCCGCACGAATGCCGTGATCGCGGCGACCTGTAATGCGGCAATCATCCAGAACTCCACGGACAGGTCGTTGTTGTAGTACGGGGTGTCGAATTGGCCGTGCACGGCGACCGCGACGAACGCCGCCGACGTGCCCCACAGCAGGGGCCTCGCGAAACCGTCGGCGCGTGAGAACGAAGACCAGCCTCGCCAGAGCAAAAGGGCCATGAGGACAACGAAGACGATGAGCCCGAAAAGGCCGAGCTCCACCCACATGTCGAGCAGGATGTTGTGCGGGTACAGCTCGGGCAGGTGCTTGGGCGTGGTCACGTAGGGGCGCATCACGGTCGCGTACCCACGAAGGCCGGCCCCGAGGATGGGATGGTTGCGCAGCATGTGGAGCGTGTCGCCCCAGATCTGGAGGCGACCCTCGAACGTGTTGTACGGATAGCTCGGATCGAACTGATGCGCGAGTCGCTTTGCGACCTGTGGAATCTGAAGGATCGCCACGCCGCCCACCACCAGAGCTCCCAAGAGCGCCAGCTTGATGGTGCGGCGGCGCATCGTGAGCACGGCGACGATCACCAGCACGGATAGTGTGAGGAAGCCACCGCGCGACAGGGTTGCCACCATCGAGGCGAGCAAGAAGGGCAGGCAGATCACCGCAGCGATGCGGTCGCGTCGGTCGTTGGAGTGGAGGGCGAAGCCCGCTGCCAGAGCTACGGCCGGCTCGAGGAACATCGCCACCGAGTTCGGACTCGAGTACAGCGCCTTTGGGGCATTGCCGAGATCGATGTCGACATGGGTCGCGAGCGCTACCACCCACGCCCCCAGGTTCATGATCGCGAACACCGTCGTGCCGGCGGCGAAGCCGGCGAGGACCATCCGGAAATCGTCTGGCCTCCTCAGCAGATCGACGGCTACATAGAAAAGGACGATGGGCTCGATGAAGTAGGCGCGGTAGAGGCCTATGGCGCCGACGTGGTCGGGTGAGACGGCGATTGCGACGACGCCGGCGATCAACAGCAGGACGATCGGAACCTCGAGCGAGGTGCGCGGAGGGCGCCACCGGCGTGCGGTCAGGCGACCGACGATCCACAGCCCGATCGTGAGGAGGACGAGGAGCTCGAGCACCGTCGAGGGAACCGGCCCGATGTGGACTCGCACTACGTAAAGGGGCATGCACGCGGCGGTGAGCGTGAGCGTGGACCGGCTGAAACGGGTCAGCAGTGTGTCGGAAACCTCATCTACCCCTCTCCCCATACGGTGGCGGGGATCATTATCCGGGGGCGATTTGGTCTTTGCCCGCAGATCCGCCGGATCTCGGCCGCTGGTCCGCCTGGCACCTGACACGCAATCTCCAGGTCATGGGCGCGTTGGACCCTTTGATTTGACCTCGCTGGCGGCTGGGCCTAGAGTGCGGGAGGTCTTGCTCATGTCCCAGCACTGGTCTCGCATGGTGGTAGGCCTGCTGATCTGCGGCCTGGCGCCGATGATCTCGGTGACGCCGGTTCAAGCGTCGAACCGAACCCAGGCGGCAGCGCCTGTCCTCACCCAGTCGTCAGCACCGGCCGCCACGCCTGCGCCAGAGAGTGCGGCGCTCCAGAAGTTCAGAGACAGCGGCCCACCGGTCATGGAACAGGCGGCGCAGCTCGAAGCCGACGCTGCTCCGGGTCGTGCTGC
>DAIPXW010000298.1:0-3679 GCA_036783075.1 Candidatus Dormiibacterota bacterium
GGTGCACTCGGCGCTCTTGACCCTGAGGCGCCGGCTCGACGAGCTCGAGCCCGGTCTCGGTCAGGATTTCGTCCGCGCTACAGCGCGCGGGTACAGCGTGGTGGCGGTGCAGTGAGCGACGATCGCCTGACCACGCCGCAGCCGAGCCAGTCCGTGCTCGACGAGGTCATCGAGCTCCGCCGTCATTTCCACGTTCACCCGGAGGTGAGCTTCGAGGAGCGGGAGACGAGCCTGCTGCTCTACGACAGGCTGCAGCAGCTCGGGCTCGAGCTCAAGCCGTGCCCCACCGAGACCGGTGTGGTCGCCGTGCTCGACACCGGCAAGCCGGGCAAGACGGTGATGCTGCGCGCGGACATCGACGCGCTCCCCATCCACGAGGAGTCCGGCGTGGAGTTCTCTTCGAGCACGGACGGCCGCATGCACGCGTGCGGCCACGACGCGCACATGGCGATCATGGTTGGCGTCGCGCGCACGCTCGTCGAACGGATCTGGGACGTGAGCGGCCGCTTTGTCTTCGTCTTCCAGCCGGCCGAGGAGATCGTCGAAGGCGCGAAGGCGATGATCGCCAAAGGCCTGCTCGACGATCACCACCCGGACTCGGTGATCGGCCTGCACGTCTCGAGCTTTCTCGAGTCCGGAACCGTCATCACCAAACCCGGGCTGATGTGGGCCGGGTCCGACGCGTACGAGATCACCTTCTCAGGTCCGGGTGGTCACGGCGGGATGATGGGACGGCGCGGCAACGTGCTGGCCGCGCAGGCCTTCTTCATCGAGCGCTTGCACACCGTCGTCGAGGGGCTCGAGCAAGACGGCGTCCAGTGCCACACCACCGTCGGCGACGTCCGGAGCGACGGCGCGTGGAACATCGTGCCGCGCGGCGTGCTGGTCAAGGGAAGCCTTCGCACGTTCAACGCAGGTCTTCGCGAGGAGGCGCTCGTCCGCTTGCACGACCTGCTGCAGGAGACCGACGGTGAGTTCGAGGTGCGCTCCCAGCTGGACCTCGTCCATGGAACCGTGCCGCTCATGAACGAGCCCAACGTCACGCGCAAGGTGCTCGAGGTCGGCCGCACCCTCATCGGCGACAAAGCGAGCGTCCTTGGGCGACCGCTGACGGTCAGCGACGACTTCGCGGAGTTCCTCACGCGAATACCCGGCTGCTACTTCATGCTCGGCGCGATGCCGGCCGGGGACGTGGTGCCGGCGCACCACTCGCCGGGATTCCGGATCGACGAGGAAGCCCTCCCGGTCGGCGTCAAGGTGCTGGCGGGAGCGGCCGCGAGGCTCGCGGCAGACCGGTAGATGCTCGTCATCGTCGCCCTGGTCCTCGGGATCGCCGCCGGGCTTGTCACGGGCGGGCGCATCGACAACTTCGCGAACCTGCGCGTGCGGTGGCCCTGGTTCGTGGTGACGGCGCTCGTCGTCAGGGAGGCGGCCGTGGCGACGCCGCTCAGCCAGGTCGAGGGAGTGCAGTACGCATACGCGGCATCTCTCGCCGCCCTAATCGCGTGGACGCTCTGGCACGTTGCGCGTCTTCCCGGCGTCTGGCTCGTCAGCGCCGGCGCGACCCTCAACCTCGCCGTCATCCTCGCCAACGGCAGCCGCATGCCGGTGGCACCTGCGCTAGCGCCCTCGCTCGCGCGCCATGGGCATCTCGGCCAGTACACGGTCATGGATCCGGGAACGAACGTGGCCTGGCTGGGCGACTGGATCTCGTTCGGCCCGCTTCCCGGCGTCTACAGCCCCGGCGACCTGGTCAGCCTCGTCGGGATCGCGGTGATCTGCTTTGTCGCCACCCGGGCTCGTGCCGAGCCCGGTGAAACCGGCCGACGTATAGTGAGTGACCCGCCGTGATCATCTTCTGGATCTTCACGCTCTTCGTCGGAAGCTCAGCTTTCGCCTTCGCCCTCATCTACCTGCAGCTGGGCATCGTCTGGTCGCTCGTATACGCGGTGTTCGCCATGCTGATCTGCAGGGGCATCCTCACCCTGATCAGACGGTGGCTGGTCCTCAGCGAGCGCATCGCACCGGAGAGCAAGGCTGAAGAGCGGACCATCGAGACCAACCGGACCATCTTCTGGCGCCGAGTCATCTGGCTCGCGATCCTGTTTGGGCTCTACTTCGGCGGCGCCTTCCTGTTCTTCGGGCTCGGTCCAGCCGACGCGATCACGGCACTACCCGCCTTCGTGGGGGCGGTGGTGCCGCAGCTTTTCTACGTGCTTGCGCTGATGGTCGTCAACTTCATGATCTTCTTCGGCGCCTTCTTCATCTACGGGCGGATCGGCCGCACCTACATCGATCCTGGCGAAGCGAACTGGGACGTGAAGATCGACGACGTCCGCGGGCAGAAGTCGGCGGTCGAGGAGATGCGCCGGATCCTGCGCCTGATGGAGCAGGGTCGCAACTACGTCAAAGCCGGAGGCAAGCGCGAGCGCGGCGTGTTGATGGTGGGCCCGCCAGGAACCGGAAAGACAATGCTCGCCAAGGGCATCGCGTCTTCGATGCACGTGCCGATCATCGTCACGTCGGGTTCCTCGTTCCAGGGCATGTTCCTGGGCATGGACGCCCTCAACGTCTTCATGACGATGCGCGCGGCAAAATCACGAGCCAAGCGCTGGGGCGGATGCGTGGTCTTCATCGACGAGTTCGACGCCCTGGGCACGCGCCGAGGCGGAATGGGTGGCGGTGGCGGCGGCGGCATGGGCGGGATGTTCGGCGGCGGCCAGCTCGGGCTCAACACCTTGCTGGTGCTGATGGACGGCGTCGACAACCCCGGGTTCTTCAAACAGTTCGTGCGCCGCTTTTTGAACGTCTCCCTCGACGGACTTTTCGTGCCGAGGGAGATTGGTTTCAACGGAACGCGAATGCACCTCCGCATCCCGATCTTGAAGGCGCCTCGATACAACATCCTGTTCGTCGGCGCCACGAACCGGCCATCGGTCCTCGACGAGGCGGTGACGCGGCCTGGCCGATTCGGCCGGCAGATCATTTTCCGGATGCCGACCAAAGAAGACCGCAAGGACATTGCGGAGCTGTACTTCTCGCGTAAGAAGCACGACCCGGAGCTCGACACGCCGGCGCGGCGCGATGAGTTCGCCCGGGTGACCGACGGTTACTCGCCCGCGATGATCGAGCAGGCCACATCGCTCGCGCTGATGTACGCATTCGAGGATGGACGCGACGCCTTCACATGGCGCGACATGCGTGAGTCGATGGGCAACATCGAAGCCGGCCTGGCGCATCCGGTCGTCTACACCGAACGCGAGCGGCTCGCGGTGGCCCGTCACGAGCTCGGTCACGCGGTAGCCGCGCGCTACTTCCTACCTGACGCGGTATCGGTGCGGCTCTCCATCCGGATGCGCTCGGGCTCTCTCGGGCATCACCGCGCGGTGGAAAAGGAGGAGGAGTTCTCACACTTCCGCTCGCAAGCCGCCGGGCAACTGCGTCATGGACTGGGCGCGATCGCGTCCGAGCGGGTCTTCTATGGAGAGAACTCGACCGGTGTCAGCATGGACCTCGTCCAGGCGACCACGCTGGCCTCTTCGATGATTGCCGTTTGGGGCATGGGCCCCGACCCCCTACCACCTCAGCATTCGCGCCTCGCGGTCAACATTGGCGAATACCTGATCTCTGCGGCGGCTTCGTTGGGAGACAGTGAGCTCCTGGGATCGTCCAGCCCGGT
>DAIPXW010000299.1:0-3674 GCA_036783075.1 Candidatus Dormiibacterota bacterium
CCCTCGGTTTGACGATGCAGCGTCCCTTGCCACCCGGCTCAACTCGGAGATCGGCAAGGTCATTCTCGGTCAGCCTCAAGTCCTCCGCGAAGTCCTGATCTGCCTGTTTGCCGGCGGCCATTGCCTGCTTCGGCTGCGTGGCGAGATGGGCGGCCAGCTCGCGCACCTCGGCATCGAGCCTGTCGGCCGGTACCAGGCGGTTGATGAGGCCGAGCCGGTGGGCGTCAACGGCCTGCAGAGGCTTGCCGGTGAAGAACATCTCGTACGCAACCCCGGTGCCTGCGAGTCGCGGCAACAGCCAGCTCACGCCGCCGTCGGGCGCGAGACCGATGTTGACGAACGCCTCGAGGAGGTACGCCTCTGGCACCGCGATGCGGATGTCGCATGCCAGCGCGTAGCTGGCGCCGATCCCGACCGCCGGGCCGTTCATGGCCGCGATCACCGGCTTCGGCATGGTGCGGAGCCGCGTGAGCATGGGCATGTACTCGTTGCGCAGAACGTTGCCGACGTCCTCTGGGGTCCGCATGCCTCCATCGACGCCCTGCGCCATCTCCGTCACGTCCGCGCCCGAGCAGAACGCCCGGCCCGAGCCGGTGAGGACGACGACTCGAACCGCATCGTCTCTTTCCGCCTGCTTGATCGCATCTCCGAGCTGCTTGCGCGTCAACGCGCCGATCGCGTTCATCTTCTCCGGACGGTTGAGCCGGATCCAGCCGACGCCGCCCTCGGTCTCGACCTTCACGTGCTGCTCGACTTCAGTGGTCATGCCCGTCACCGTCCTTTGAACACGCCCTTTCGCTTCTCCAGGAAAGCGTGCATACCTTCCTTCTGGTCCTCGGTCGAAAACAGGAAGTAGAAGCTCTTGCGCTCGGCTGCCAGGCCCTCTGAGAGCGGTGACTCGAATGCCTTGAGCACCGCCTCCTTCGCCATGCGGAGCGCCAGCGGAGGTTTCTCGGCCAGCTGCCGCGCTGTGCGCTTCGCCAACTCGATCGTCATCTCGGCCGGCACCACCTTGTTGACCAGACCCAGCTCGAACGCGCGCCTCGCCGTCACCGCATTGCCGGAGAGCATCGCCTCCATCGCGGCGTACTTGCCCGCGGTGCGCGGCCAGCGCTGGGTGCCACCGGCGCCCGGGATGATTCCGAGGTTGATCTCCGGCTGTCCGAGCCTCGCGGTGTCACCCGCGATGAGCATGTCGCACATGAGCGCAAGCTCGCAGCCGCCGCCCAGCGCGTAGCCGTTCACGGCGGCGATCAGGGGCTTGCTGAACGCGGCGATCCCGGCCCAGCGCCCGGTCTGGTCGCGGCGCAGCTGCTCGACCGCGGTCCGGTCGGCCATGTCGCCGATGTCGGCTCCCGCCGCGAAGACCTTCGACCCACCCGTGAGGACCACGGCTCTCACCTTTTCGTCGGCGTCGAGCTCGCCCAGGGCGATGTTGACCTCCCGGATCAGGTCCGGGCTCAGGGCGTTCAGCACCTTGGGCCGGTTGAGCGTGACTGTCGCGATCGGGGGCTCGATCTCAACGAGGATGTGCTCGTAACCCATGGCGGCTATCATCGGCCATATGGGTTCCCAGGGCACGCTTCGAGACTCGTTCGGGCGCGTCGCGGACGACCTCAGGATCTCCATCACGGACCGCTGCAACTTCCGCTGCATCTACTGCATGCCCGCGGAGGGCCTGAAGTGGCTGAAGCGGGACGACATCCTGCGCTACGAGGAGATCGTTCGCCTCGCGCGCATCTTCGTCCAGCGTTACGGCGTCCGGACGATCCGGATCACGGGCGGCGAGCCACTCGTGCGCGTGAAGGTCGAGGAGCTCGTGGCGATGATCAACGCGATCGATCCGACACTCGACATCACCATGACGACCAACGGCGTGCTGCTGCGCGAGAAGGCCAGGATGCTCAAGGAAGCCGGGCTCAAGCGGATCAACATCTCGCTCGACACGCTCAGCATGGAGCGCTTCCACGAGATGGCGCGCAGCGACCAGTTCAAGCGCACGATGGATGGAATCCAGGCTTCGAGAGAGGCAGGCCTGTGGCCGATCAAGCTGAACATGGTCGTGATGAAAGGCCACAACGACGACGAGGTCGTCGACTTCGCGCGGCTGGCGCGCGACGAAGGATATGAGGTCCGGTTCATCGAGTTCATGCCGCTGGACGGCGACGGCACCTGGACGAACGAGCAGGTCGTGCCCAGCCTCCGGATCCAGGAGCAGATCGAGGACCTGTTCCCACTCGTTCCGGTCGCGGACCCGCGACCCGGGCCGGCCACGCGCTTCAAGTTCGCGGACGGTGCTCCCGGAGGTGTCGGTTTCATATCCTCGGTCAGCCAGGCTTTCTGCAGCTCCTGCAACCGCATCCGGCTGACCGCGGAAGGCGGGCTCCGCACGTGTCTTTTCTCGCTGCACGAGACACCGCTCAGAGACCTCATGCGGTCCGGCGTTTCAGACGATCACCTCGGACGAGTCATCGAGACCGCGATCTGGCGCAAAGAGGAAGGTCACCTGATCAACCAGCCAGGCTTCATCAAGCCGGCGAAGAGCATGTCGCAGATTGGCGGCTGAGCCTCGACTGGGCTGAGCGACCTCTTGTTACGGCCTGAAGAAGCTCAACGGCCTTACACCGTCACCGAGCTCGCCAACGAGATCCGACGCGAGCTGCGGCCGCTGACCGCAATTCTGGTCAAGGGCGAGGTCAGTGGGATGAAGCGCGGCGCAAAAGGACACTATAGCTTCGCCATCCGCGACGGCCAGAGCCTGGTCAACGCATTCATCTACGCGGACGACGCGCGGCGCGTCACCTCGCTTCCCGAGGATGGCCAGGTGTTCATCTTCCGCGGCCGGGTCGATTTCTGGACGCAGTACGGCACCATCCGTTTCATCGTCGACCAGGTCGAGTTCGACGACATAGGCAAGCTGCGCGCGCGGCTCGAGGAGCTGAAGCGCCGGCTCGAAGCCGAGGGTGCCTTCGCCACGGCGCGCAAGCGCGCGCTGCCCTTCCTTCCCAGGGCCGTCGCCCTGCTGACCTCTCCCACCGGCGCGGTCATCCATGACCTTCAGGAGACGATCTGGGAGCGGTATCCGAACATGGGAGTGGTCGTTTACCCGGTCCAGGTGCAGGGCGCGGCCGCCCCGGCGAGCGTCGCGCGCGCCCTGCGGCGGTGCAACCACGAGGACCTGGCGGACGTGATCGTGCTGGCGCGCGGAGGCGGCAGCTTCGAGGAGCTTTACGCCTTCAACACCGAGATCGTGGCACGGGCGATCCTCGAGTCGAGGCTCCCGGTGGTCACGGCCCTCGGGCACACGTCAGACCGCACGGTTGCGGATCTCGTGGGCGACGCGGAGTGCCGCACCCCGACGGAGGCCGGGGCTCGCGTCGTGCCGAAGAAGTCTGACCTGCTCGTCCTCCTTCGCGAGCGCGGGCGGCGCCTTGACCGCGAGATCTCGCAACGGCTTGGCCGTGAAGCCGATCGCCTGGCGGGCAAGAAGCAGCGCATGCTGCAGCTCCTGCCGAGCCTGGTGCGCCATCGCATCGAGCGGCTGGCCCGCGCCGGTGCGGAGCTTCGGAGGCTCAGCCCAGTGGCTCAGGTCGCGCGGCGGGAGGAGGCGCTCAGGGAGCGCCGGCGCCGGCTGGAGAGCGCGGCCGCCGCCAGGCTGGCTCGCGGTCGCAACG
>DAIPXW010000300.1:0-3666 GCA_036783075.1 Candidatus Dormiibacterota bacterium
TCTCGACCGAGCCCGGAAGGTGGCCGGCAACCTGGCCCGCCGCAGACTGGGAGGGGGCAGGGGCTGCTGTGGAAACTACGGCGAGCCGGGCTGTTGAATGACAGTCGCCGAGGCCCGTGCGGCCGGCCTGCTCAAAAAATGAGGTCCAGGTTAGGGGCCGCGAGCTCAGCCGGAGCGCGGTGTGCGTTTCTTGCGCGACACCTGCCAGACGGCCGCCTGCGCGACCGGCCGGACGACGATCTCGTCGATGTCGACATGCGGTGGGCGCGTGACCGCGAAGACGACGCAGTCGGCGATGTCCTCGGCGGTGAGCGGCTTCAGCCCTTCGTAGACGGCCTTTGCCGCCTTGCGGTCGCCGTGAAAGCGAACGACGCTGAACTCCGTCTCGACGAGCCCGGGAGCAATCTCGGTCACGCGGATCGGCTCGCCGTTCAGCTCCAGTCTCAGCGTGCGGGTGATCGCCCGAACTGCGTGCTTCGCGGCCGTGTACCCACCACCGCCCACGTACGTTTCGAAGCCCGCGATCGAGCCGATGTTGACGACGTGGCCGTGCTTCGCCTTGCGCAGAAGGGGGATGCACGCCCTCGTCATCCACATCAACCCGAGGACGTTGACCTTCCACATGCCGATCCAGTCCTCATCCACCGCATGGGCGATGGGCGTGAGCCCGAGCGCTCCACCGGCGTTGTTGACCAGCACGTCGATGCGCCCGAACCTCCGGGAGACCTCGCGCACGAACGCCGCGATGCTCTTCTGGTCGGTGACGTCCAGCTGCATCGCGACGCCCTCTTCCCCCGCGACGCGCTGGAGACGCTCCAACCGCCGGGCGCCGACCACGATCTGGAAACCACGGCGCCCGAGCGCGACGGCAGTCGCCGCGCCGATCCCGGATGAGGCGCCTGTGATCACTGCAACCGGATTGGATTTGCTCGCCACCAAGCCTCCCTTCCTTTCCCCTAGTTTTGGATGGCCTCGCCAGGCGCCGTCAAACTGTAACCTAGGCTTGAATGCTTGAGCTTCTGGTGGGGTTCATCGTCAGCGTCCTCGTCGTGGCCGGGGTCCTTGTCATGGTCGGACCGAATCTCGCCGGCATCGTGCGGCGAGTCCGCTCGATGCGGCCCGCCAGCGTCCCAGCCGCGTTCCAGAGCCGCCACCGCGAACCGGCGCCAGGCCTCAACCCGAAGACGCAGCGGGTGCTCATCGCCTCCGCCCGCCTTGCCAGCTGGCTGCGCACAAACGGTCACGAGGACCTGTCGCGCGAGCTTCGCGGCGCGGCGGCACGAATGACCGGCAACGAGCCCGCGGGTCTCTACGCGCTGCAGACCGTGCTCCGCAAGGTCCGCGCAGTGGACGACGGGTCACAGGAGCGCCTGCAGACGCTCTCGAGCGAGCTGCGGACCGCGGTCCAGGACCGTTTCGAACAGCTGGAGCTGCTGCCGTTCAAACGCCCCTGAAAAAAGAGCCGTCGAAGAGCTCCCGGCGGCGGATCGCTTCCGGCTCACCTTTCGAGGACACGATCGGCTTCAGCCGTGCGATGCGCGTCGGCAAGCGTGTGCTGGTGTCGGGGACGGCTCCCATCTGGCCGGACGGGTCGGTCGATCCCGATCCCTACGTGCAGGCCAAACGCTGCTTTTCGATCATCGAGCAGGCGCTCGAGGAGGCCGGAGCTCGCCTCAGCCAGGTCGTTCGCACCCGGATGTACCTGACCGACGCGAAGTTCGCGGACGCGGTCGGCAGGGCGCACGGCGAGGTCATGGCCCAAGCCCGACCGACGGCCAGCATGGTGGTGGTAAACGCGCTGCTCGACTCGCGGTGGAAGGTCGAGATCGAAGCTGAGGCGCAGCTCGACTAGGGGCCTACTTCTTCGCTTTGGGTCCCTTGCCCGACTCCACGTATTTCTTGAGGGCGTCCATGTTGTGCCGGATTCCCTCGGCGTACTGCCTGGCCAGCAGGCCGCCTGCCAGACGCAAAAGCCCGCCGAGCTCATAGTCCATCTCGTAGACGAGATGCGTGCTGCCGTCGGTGTGCACCGTGTACGCATACGACCAGGTGCCCTTGAGCGGTCCGCCCGTGAATTTGCCGGCGCAGCGCTTGGGCTTCGCGTAATGCGTCTGCTCGACCTCGAGCGTGGCGGTCAAACCGCCTGGCAGGTTGAGGTGGTAGCGGTAGCGCGTGCCCTTTCCCGGCGGCCCGTCATCCAGCTGCTCGACGCTGGACAGGTTGGATGACCACCTCGGCGCGTTCTCGGCGTCCTCCTGCACGACCGCCCAGACGCGGGCGGCCGGCGCCTTGATGTCGATCGCTTCGCGAACCTTTGTCACCCTGCGATGATCCCACGAGTGCGGGAACCGAGGCCGGCGCGGATGCTCGGAGCGCTGCGCCACAGGAACTACCGGCTTTTTCTCAGCGGCCAGATCATCTCCACGGCCGGCACCTGGATGCAAAGCGTCGCGATGCCGTGGCTCGCGCTCCAGCTCACGCACAGCGGTCTTCTGGTCGGACTCGTGCTCGCGGCCCAGTTCATGCCGGTGCTGGTCGGCGGACCACTCGGAGGGCTTGTCGCCGATCGCTACCGCAAGCGCAACGTCTTGATCGTCACGCAGTCGCTGTTCATGCTGCCTTCGTTCGCGCTTTTCGCGGTGAGCTCCACCGGCCACGCCCAGTACTGGATGGTCATCATCGCCGCGTTCGTCACCGGCTCGATCAATCTCTTCGACGTTCCCTCCCGCCAGGCGTTCGTGATCGAGATGGTGGGTCGCCAGGACCTGATGAACGCCATCGCCCTCAACTCGTCGGTCTTCAACAGCTCGGCGGTGATCGGCCCGGCGATCGCGGGCGTGCTGATCGCCGAGGTGGGGATCCCGATCTGCTTCCTCGTCAACTCCGTGAGCTACCTGGCCGCGATTGCCGCGCTGCTGCTGATGCGCAACCTGCCGGCGCTTGTGCCGGAGACTCAAAAGCAGTCTTTTCTAGCGCGAATCGCCGAGGGAGCCAGGTACGCTCGCCACGAGCCCACCGTCGGCATGCTCCTGGTCGCCGTCGCGGTCTTCTCCCTCTTCGCCATGAATCGGCTCACGCTGATCCCGCTGTTCGCCGACCAGGTGCTGCACGTCGGCGCGAAGGGTTTTGGGTTTCTCCTCGGCTCCATGGGCATGGGCGCGCTTGTCGGAGCGCTCACCCTCGCGTTCTTTCCGGCCCTCGGAGCCGATCCAAGACGCCAGCTCTGGATGGCGATGATCTGGGTCGCGGCCCTGGTCGAGTTCTCGATCTCGCGTGTCTTCGTGCTGTCGATGGCGGCTCTGTTCGTCGCCGGTTACTGCCAGATCTCCTTTGTGGCGACAGCGAACAACCGCATCCAGACAATCACGCCCGACCACCTGCGCGGGCGCGTGATGTCCCTTTACGGCCAGGCCCTGATCGGCGTGAGCCCTATCGGCAGCACGCAGGCCGGGGCCCTGGCGACCCTATTCGGTGCCCCCTGGGCGATGGCGATCGGTGCCGTCATCGCCGGGGTGGTCATTTTCGGCATCCGCCTGCTCCAGCCGCAGGTCTTCGGTCAGCCGGATAAGGCCTCGAGCGCCGCCACGCCGGCCGACACCGGAACGAGCCCGCGCAGCGCGCGAACGTGATCAGCGCGTCGGCGCCGCGCCCGAACCTAGGGCTTCG
>DAIPXW010000301.1:0-3650 GCA_036783075.1 Candidatus Dormiibacterota bacterium
CCGAAGAGCGTGAAAGCAGGCACGCGGCCCGCAGCGACGCGACCGAGTAGGCTATGCGGACAAACGTTTGCGCGGCCGTGTTTCAGTGGAGAGCGAGAGATGAGCGTCGCTGACCAGAAGCTGGGGTGGATCGGCACCGGGCGCATGGGTTTTGCGCTCGCCAAACGGCTGCTCGACGCCGGTTGTGACGTCGCCGTCTACAACCGCACCCGCGCCAAGGCCGAGCCGCTCTCGTCGTTGGGCGCGCGTATCGTCGACCGGCCCTCCGAGCTCGCCGACCGGGACATCGTCGTGGTTTCCGTCGCCGACTCCCCGGATTTCGCCGCGGTGATGACGGGACCTCAGGGCCTTTTGTCCGACGGCGGTCGCGTCCCTCGAGTCGTGGTCGACACCTCGACCGTGTCGATGGACGTCTCGCGGCAGATTCGCGAGCACGCGGGCCGGCTCGGCACCGCGCTGCTGGCCGCACCTGTCAGCGGCAACGCCAAGGTCGCGCGGGCCGGCAAGCTCACCATGGCGGTCTCGGGCCCGCGCGACGCCTACGACATCTCTCTCCCGTACCTGCAGATTCTCGGGCAGAGTGTGGTTTACGTCGGCCCGGGAGAGGGAGCGCGGCTGGTCAAGATCTGTCACAACCTCGTACTGGGCGTGGTCACCCAGATCCTCGCCGAGACGACGATCCTCGCCGAGCGCGGCGGCATCGCGCGGGCCGATTACCTCGAGTTCTTCAACGGGAGCGTCATGGGGTCGACGTTCAGCCGATACAAGACCCCCGCGTTCGTGAATCTCGACTTCACCCCGACGTTCACTGGCCACCTGCTGCGCAAGGATTTCGAGCTGGGTCTCGACGCCGCACGAGAGCTCGGCGTCCCCATGCCGGTGTCCGGGCTCGTGCACGAGATCGTCATGAACATGATCGGAAGCGGCATGGGTGAGCAGGATTTCGCTAGCCTGCTCGAGCTCGAGGCGCGTGGCGCCGGGCTCAAGCTGGAGCCCGACCATCGAGTCGTGCCCGACGGCCTGACGCAGGCGCCATGAGCGGCTCGAACGGCGGACCAGGGCTCGACATGTACACGAAGATGCTGCGCATCCGCCTGTTCGAGGAGCAGGTGAACGACCTTTACACGTCGGCCAAGATGCCGGGGCTCGCGCACCTCTACACGGGCGAAGAGGCGGTCGCGGTCGGAGTGTGCTCCGCGCTTCGCGATGACGACTACATCACGAGCACGCACCGCGGCCACGGCCACTGCCTCGCGAAAGGAGCGAGCGTGGACCGGATGTTCGCGGAGCTGCTCGGAAAGGAGGCAGGCTACTGCAAGGGCAAGGGCGGGTCGATGCACATCGCCGACCAGGAGAAGGGGAACCTTGGAGCGAACGCGATCGTCGCGGGAAGCGTGGGCATCGCGACGGGTGCGGCGCTTTCGGCGAAGAAGCGGGGCACCGACCAGGTCGCGGTCTGCTTCTTCGGAGAGGGCGCGCTCGGCCAGGGGATCGTCTACGAGTGCATGAACATGGCATCCCTGTGGAAGCTGCCCGTCATCTACGTCTGCGAGAACAACCTCTACAACGAGTACACCCACTACCTCGAGACCACCGCCGGCGACATCTCGCTGAGAGGCGCTTCTTTCGGCATTCCTTTCCGCGAGGTCGACGGCCAGGACGTGCGGAAGGTTCACGAAGCGGTCACGGAGGCGGTGAAGCATGCCCGCGAGGGTCGTGGGCCGTCATTCCTTGTCTTCCTCACGTACCGCCAGAAGGGACACCACGTGGGCGACGTCGACCGCGCCTACTACCGTTCCAGGGATGAGGAGCGCAAATGGGCGGAGGAGCGCGACCCGCTGAAGGTGTTGAGCGAGGCGCTGCTCACCGAAGGCGCCGCCGACGCGGCGGCTCTCGACAGGGTCGAGGAGGAGCTTCGCACCGAGATCGCCGAAGGCGTGAAGTTCGCACTTGCCGCCCCGTACCCGGCGCCGGAAGAGGTGACCACCGACGTCTATGCCTGACCAGGCCTCCGCGGAGCGCCAGCTGACCATGGCCGAAGCCGTGCGCGAGGCGCTGGCCGAAGAGATGCGGCGCGACCCGAGCGTTTTCGTGATGGGCGAGGACGTCGCCGAGGCCGGAACGCCTTTCAAGGTCCTGAAGGGCCTGGTCGACGAGTTCGGTCCGCAGCGTGTGATGGACACGCCGATCTCCGAGCCTGGGTTCACCGGAATCGGCCTCGGGGCCGCGATGACTGGCATGCGTCCCGTGGTCGACATCATGTTCGGCGATTTCCTGTTCCTGGCCCTCGACCAGATCGCGAACCAGGCGGCCAAGGTTCACTACATGTCAGGAGGAAAGTTAAAGGCGCCGATCGTGATCCGCACCACACTCGGCGCATCGCGCAGGTCCGCGGCCCAGCACAGCCAGAGCCTTCACGCGATCGTGAGCCACATACCGGGCTTGAAGGTCGCGCTCCCCGCCACGCCCTACGACGCCAAGGGCCTCATGAAGACCGCCATCCGGGACGACAACCCGGTCGTCATCTTCGAGGACAAGATGATGTACACGGTCAAAGGCAATGTGCCCGCGGACGACTACACCATCCCGTTCGGGCGCGCGGACGTGAAACGGGCGGGCACCGACCTCACGATGGTCGCGACCAGCAGCATGGTGTTCGTCGCGCTGGCGGCCGCCGAAGTGCTGTCGCGTGAAGGGATCTCGGTGGAGGTGATCGACCCGCGGACCACGGTCCCCCTGGACGGTGCGACACTCATCGAGTCGGCGATCAAAACCGGCCGGGCGATGGTGATCGACGAGGGATACCAGAGCTATGGCGTCACGGCCGAGATCGCATCCGTCATCACCGAAGGGGCGTTCTTCCACCTCGATGCGCCGGTCAAGCGCGTAGGCGCGATGGACGTGCCTATCCCGTTCTCGCCCGCGCTCGAGGACCTGACCGTTCCCTCCGCCGAGAAGGTGTGCGAGCTGGCGCGCGAATTGTGTCGAAAAGGGAGTTGACCATGGGACTCAAGACTTCAGGAAGGATGGCGGTCGACTGGGAGGAGAGGGTCAACTTCGACCGCCTCCGAGGCGAGCGCCTGGCGCGCGCATCCGCGGAGCTCGAGAAGTCGGAGCTCGGCGCCGTGCTCTGCTTCGACATGAACAACATCCGCTACCTCACGGCCACGCAGATCGGGACGTGGGCCTACGACAAGCTGATCCGCTTCGCGCTGCTGCCTCGCGGTGACGAGCCGATCCTGTGGGACTTCGGGTCCGCCGCGCGCCATCACCAGCTCTACTGCCCGTGGCTGGGGGAGAGGTCTCGTGCCGGCCTTTCCACGTTCAGAGGATCGATCGCGCCAGAGGCGGGCCGCCCGCAGGACGTGGCACGAAAGATCAAGGTCGAGCTCGAGCAGCGGGGCCTGCTGGGAGAGCCTGTCGGCGTCGACATCGTGGAGCCCCCCGTTCTTTTCGCGCTGCAGGAAGCCGGCATCAAGGTCGTCGACGGCCAGCAGGTGATGCAGCGCGCGCGGATGGTGAAGACGCAGGACGAGATCATGCTGCTCAACCAGTCGTGCGCGATGGTCGACGCGGCGTATGACGAGCTGTACGGCGCCATGCGCCCAGGTTTCCGCGAGAACGACTGCGTGGCGCTGGTCGCCAACAGC
>DAIPXW010000302.1:0-3646 GCA_036783075.1 Candidatus Dormiibacterota bacterium
CACGGCATCCGCGGAACAGCTGGTCGCCATCTTGCTTGGAGCTCCATCGCTCAAGTGAGCATGGACATGCTCGTCGAGGTGTAGCCCGGGCCTCCTGAGCACGATCGTCGAGGGAAATAGCGGAAGCTCCCTCGAAAAACTTGACCATTCAAGCCGACGAGGGAGTTCCTCTCCTTTCACCGTGAAAGCGAAGGGAGGCCTCCCCTGTGCCACAAGCTGTTTCGAGATTCCAGGTTCTACGAGCTGCTGCTGAAGTTCGACGAGGACCTCGCGGCCGAGACCAAGCGGGGACGGTGCCGGGTGTGCGGCGGCCGGCTCGATAGCGAGCCGTACCCCCGAAAGCCGCGGGTACCGCCGACGATCCAGCTACCCGAGCAGTATGATTCAAGATTCAGCTACTCGTGTGCGGTCCGGACGTGCCGAAAGCGGCACACCCCGGCGTCGACGCGGTTCCTCGGTCGGCGGATCTACCTCGGGGTGATCGTCGTGCTGGCGACCGCGATGCAGCAGGGCCCGGCGCCGTGGCGGATTCGGCGGCTGAGGGAGGAGTTCGGGATGAGTCCGCAGACGCTGGAGCGCTGGCGGGTGTGGTGGCGGGAGGCGTTTGTCGAGAGCGCGTTCTGGAAGGCGGCGAAGGCGGCGTTCTCGCCGCCGGCCAATGAAGCCGGCGCGCCGCGGTCACTGCTGGAGCGCTTCGGCGGCGACGAGCTGGACCAGCTCGCCGGGCTCCTGCGCTTCTTGGCCCCGCTGTCGACGTCGGCCGAGTACATCCCCGATCGACGTTGATGATGGAATCTTCGACGAAGATGGCCAACCGCAGAGGAGGGTAATTTTTCGACGAGCGCGGTCGCGATAGACGACTCGTCACGATGAAACTCAAACCACACGAACCAACGACACACGAACGATGGGCGAACCTGCGCTTCTCGGTGGTGGGCCACTTGCTCGCCGCCCCGCCGCCGCATGGCGAGCTTCAGGCGGAGCTCGAGCGGCTCGCCGCGAAGTCGTGGCGACACCCGATCACGAACCAGCCGACGTGCTTCGGGCTGTCGACGATCCAGCGCTGGTACTACGAGGCGAAGAACGCGCCAACGGACCCGGTCGGCCGACTGCGCAAGAAGCTCCGCAAGGACATCGGCCGGCAGACGGCGATCTCCGACGGTCTCAAGCAAGCAATCCACACGCTGTACGCAGCGCATCGGAGCTGGAGCTACCAGCTGCACTACGACAACCTGGCCGCCTGGGTCGAGGAGGAGCCGGCGCTCGGCCCGCTGCCGGCGTACGCGACGGTGCGGCGCTACATGAAGTCGGTCGGGCTGACGAAGCGGCGCAAGCTGGCGAGCGAGCCGACCGACGGGACACGCCGCGCCGAGCAGCGGCTCGACGAGCGCGAGGTCCGCAGCTACGAGAGCGAGTACGTCAACGGGCTCTGGCACCTGGACTTCCATTTCGGCAGCAAGAAGGTGCTGGTCGCGCGCGGCGAGTACGTGACGCCGATCGTGCTCGGGATTCTCGACGACCACACGCGGCTCGCGTGTCACCTGCAGTGGTACTTCGCGGAGAACGCCGAGAACCTGGTGCACGGGCTCATGCAGGCGATCCACAAGCGCGGCCGGCCGCGCTCGCTGATGACCGACAACGGCAAGGCGATGACCGCCGACGAGACGAAGCAGGGGCTGGCCCGACTCGGCATCCTGCACGAGCTCACGCTGCCGCACTCGCCGTACCAGAACGCGAAGCAGGAAAGCTTCTGGGCCCAGCTCGAGGGACGGCTGGTCGCGATGCTGGAGAACGTCTCGGACCTCTCGCTCGCGCGGCTCAACGAGATCACCCAGGCGTGGGTCGAGCGCGGGTACAACCGCAAGCGCCACTCCGAGATCGGGACGACGCCGCTGCGCCGCTTCCTCGACGGCAAGGACGTCGGGCTGCCGAGCCCGACGAGCGAGGCGCTGCGCCAGGCCTTCTGCGCGCAGGAGCGGCGCACGCAGCGCAAGAGCGACGGGACCATCAGTCTCGAGGCGCGGCGCTTCGAGCTGCCGTCGCGCTATCGCCACCTCGACCACGTGACGATTCGCTATGCGAGCTGGGACCTCAGCTGGGTCCACCTCGTCGACGAACGGACCGGCGCAGTGCTGTGCCGGCTGTACCCGCTCGACAAGGCCGCCAACGCCGACGGACTGCGACGCACGCTGGAGCCGCTCGCGGCGCCCGTCGCGAGCGCGGGTCCATCACCGGAGATCCCGCCGTTGCTCGCCAAGATGCTCGCCGAGCAGGAGCGCACCGGTCTGCCACCGGCGTACCTGCCCAAGACTGAGCGCGAGAGCGAACGCGAGCCCGCGCGCGACACCGACGACGACGGAGGTGCGCCGTGAACAAGAAGCTGCTCGCACTGTTTGGCCTCAAGTGGAATCCGTTTTCTCCCGACGTGCCGACCGACGCCCTGCTCGTCGCGCCACGCGTCGAGAGCTTCTGCTGGCGCGTCGAGAACCTCGCCCGCGAAGGCGGCTTCGCGCTCGTCACCGGCACGCCCGGCATCGGCAAGTCGGTCGCGCTGCGCTTGCTCGTCGAGCGGCTCTCCGCGCTGCGCGAGATCAAGATCGGCGTCATGGTCCGGCCGCACAGCGGCGTGTCGGACTTCTACCGCGAGCTCGGCGACCTCTTCGGCGTGCAGCTGTCGCCGCACAACCGGTGGGCGGGCGCGAAGGTCCTGCGCGAGCGCTGGCAGGCGCACATCGACGCCGCGCTCGTGCGGCCCGTGCTCGTCGCCGACGAGGCCCAGGACATGTCGACGGTCGTGCTCAACGAGATGCGCCACCTGTCGAGCGCGCGGCTCGACTCGCACATGCTGCTCACGACCATCCTCGCCGGCGACACGCGCCTCGTCGAGAAATTCCGGACCGATGACCTCTTGCCGCTGTCGAGCCGGATGCGCGTGAAGCTGAACCTCGACCGCGCGACGCCCGACGAGCTCGAGCAGTGCCTGCGCCACTGCATGACCAAGGCGGGCGCGGCCAAGCTGATGACGCCCGAGCTCGTCACGACCTTGTGCGAGCACGCCGCCGGCAACTACCGCACGCTCATGACCATGGCGAATGACCTGCTCGTCACCGGCGCGCAGCGCGAGGTCAAGCAGCTCGACGAGAAGCTCTTCTTCGACACGTACACGCCAACCACGGCCGAGCCCCCAGGGAAGCCGGCGACGGCGAACCAGGGCAAGCGGCGATGACCCTGCCGACCCTGCTCGCGCATCGGCTTGCCGAACGCCCGCAAGAGTGCCAGTGGCTCATCGACCAGCTGTGGGGTGACGAAGCCGTCGGCATCGTCGGCGGCGAACCCAAGGTCTGCAAGTCGTTTCTCGCCCTCGCCATGGCCGTCTCGGTCGCCGGCGGCGGACCGTGCTTGGGTCGGTTTGCGCCGGCGCAGACTGGCCGAGTGCTGCTCTTCGCCGCCGAGGATGCACTTCACGTCGTCCGGCAGCGGCTCGCCGGCATCGCCGCCGCCGCCGGATGCGCGCTCGCCGACCTCGACATCCACGTCATCACCGCGCCCACGGTGCGCCTCGATGTCGAACCCGACCGCGACGCCCTTGCCGCGACCATCGCTGCGCTCAAGCCCAAGCTCCTCGTCCTGGACCCTTTCGTGCGCC
>DAIPXW010000303.1:0-3632 GCA_036783075.1 Candidatus Dormiibacterota bacterium
GCTCGAGCGCCTCATTCGCGAAACGGTCGGCCTCGTCGAGGTCCGAGCGCTCGAGCGAGAGCTCGGCAAGGCTGGTCAGGACGGCGGCTTTCGATGAATCCACGCCCAGCTCCTCGAACAGGCGCAGCGAGCGCTCGAGGTGTGGCCGTGCCGCCGCCGAGTCACCGGTGCGCAGCAGCATCAGGCCCAGGTTGTTCTCCGAACGCGCCAGCGAGATGCGGTCGTTCAGCGTCTCGTGGAGCGTCAGCGCCCTCTGCGCGTAGTGGCCGGCCTGGCCGAGCTCGCCGACCTCCTGGTAAGCGAGGCTGAGCCCGCTGTACAGGATGGACAGCCGGCGGAGATCCTGCACGACGTCACCGACGGCGATCGCCTGCTCGTACCAGTGGATCGCGGCCTGCCAGTCCCGGTTCACCGTGTGCACGGCGCCGATGATGGCCAGGAGCCGGGCCTCTGTCATCTGCGGGACGGGGTTGAGGGTCCGGAGAGTAGCCAGCGCGCCCTCCGCGAGCGCCATGGCGGCCGGGTCCTGCATCAGGTACGCGCCCGATGCCTCGCTCCCGAGGCATTCCGCGACCATCAAGAGGTCACCGGCCTGCTCGAAGTGGGCGCGCGCCGACGCGGCCAGCCGCCGGCCCTGGACCGGCTGCGCGAGCCGCAAGTGCGCGGTCGAGGTCAGGAACTTGATGCGGGCCATTAGATCCGGGTCGTGCTGCTCGCCCAACAGCGCCTGGCCGACCTTCAACGCCCCGGCGAGGTCTCCCGTGGCGATCAGGCGCTCGAGCTCCGCCGTGCCGGCGGTCGAGCGCGGCTCGAGCGTGCTCGGGCGCGCCAGGAAAAAGTCCAGCGGCCGGCCAGTCCGCTCGGCGATGAGACGCAGCGTCTCCATCGAGGGTTTCGCCTTGCCGGTTTCGACGAAATAGATGGCTGTACGGCTGATCGAGTCCCCGGCGACCTGGCCCAGGCTCAAGCCAGCTTCGAGGCGTGCCTGCTTCACCGTGCCGGGCTTGATCTCGACCCCGACGCGGCGCCCACGACGGCCCGAGACCGCCTTGCCACGCGGCCTCGGGCTTCCTGCGGGGTGCGCACCAGCCTCAGGCATGAGGCCAGCTTAACTTAGGCGAAGTTCACTTGACAACGATGATTTGACGAACGCCGGGGTCGGGCTCCTAGTGGCAGCAGGGAATCGTGTTGTCAGCGCCGACGCCGACGGAAAGAACCAGAACCAGGACCACGGCCAGGACGACCGCGAAAATCAAACTGCGCATACCTCTCACCTCCTTTCCGGCACAGACCAGCGCCGGCGAGGGGCACCGAAGGCGACGAAACGGGGATCAATCGGGGGACGCGACGGCTACGCTGCCCTTATGC
The DNA here is from genome assembly GCA_036783075.1 of Candidatus Dormiibacterota bacterium. Taxonomy (GTDB): domain Bacteria; phylum Chloroflexota; class Dormibacteria; order Dormibacterales; family Dormibacteraceae; genus Palsa-870. Next base: position 1,369 of record DAIPXW010000303.1, read on the forward strand.
GCGCTCCAGGCTCGTGCGCCAAGACTCCATCCGATCGCGACCGACTTCACGGCCAGCGCCGTGGAGCCCAGCACCGCGCCGGCGAGCGCCATCGGTACAGGCGGTGGAGCGAAAACGCGGAGTGCGATCGCGACGGGCAGCAGCGCCAGCAAGCAGGCGAGGCACAGCACCAGCAACGTCGCCAGGGCCCGCGTAGCGCCTGGTTCGTAGCCATCGGCGTCGACTGGCTGCATCGCCGTACCTCCCACGTGGCCGTGAACTCCACCCACTCGCGGCCGTGTTACGAGCGCTGCCGCTCTATGTTAATTGATTCAACACTTGACTTAACATAGTCCCGGGGAAGCATGGCAAGTTCTACTTCTCCGACATTCGCCCCCCCGCTGCGCCACACCCCCGGTGAGACCGTGAGCCAGGCGACGGCGCCGGCCTCCCGGACCGTGACCGGCCTGGGTCTGCGCGGCTGGCGCGCGTTCACCATCGCAGCCGTCGGAGCGACCGCCGTCTCGATCGGGTTCGTGGCCTGGACCACGCTGCGGATCGGTGGAGACCAGGCGACGATCGCGTTTGACGACGTCGGCGAGGCGGTCGCCGCGCTCCTCGCCGCCTCGAGCTGCGGCCTGGCCGCCTGGCGGAACCGGGGCCGGATCCGCATCGCCTGGGCGCTGCTCGGCGCGTCGGCCGCCAGCTGGTGCATAGGCGAGGTCATCTGGTCGATCTACGAGGTCGGCCTCGGCGTCAACGTCCCGTTCCCGTCTGCCGCCGACGCGGGTTTTCTTCTCGCGATCCCGCTCGCCGTGGTCGGGATCTTCGCCTTCACGTCGGCGCCGAGCAGGTTGGCCTCACGCGGCGAAGCGCTCCTGGCTGGCACGATCGTCGCGCTCTCGCTGCTGTTCATCGCCTGGGCGTTCGGCCTGGGCAAGGTTTACGCCACCTCGTCGGCATCGCCCGCCGCCCAGCTGATCGGCCTGGCCTACCCGGTGGGAGACATTGTCGTCATCACCGTGCTGGTCCTGGCCCTGCGCCGGGCGCGGCGGACGGAGCTGGGCCGCATGTTCCTTCTGCTCGGCGGAATCGCGGCCAACTCCTCTGCCGACAGCGCGTTCGCGTACCTGACGGCGAATGGGACCTATGGGGCGATCGGCAGCCTCCTCGACGCGGGTTGGGTGGTCGGCTTCCTGATGATCGCGCTCGCTCCCCTGTGGCCGACATCCAGCAGCGATGCGACCGAAGCTGAAGGGCCGCTACCGCTGTGGCAGCTTGCCCTTCCGTGGATGGCTGTCCTGGCCGCGGGGATCACGGCGGTCCGTCTCGCATCCACGGATCGGCAGCTCGACCGCTTCTCAACCGTGCTGGCCGGGTGCATCGGCATCCTGCTGGTCGGCAGCCAGGTGCTGTCGCATCGAGACTCCCTCTCGCTGCTGGCCAAAAGCCAGCGCGCGGAAAAGCAGCTCGAACGGCGCAACGCCTTGCTGAGCGAGATCGTCTCGCACGCGCCGCTTGGCATCGCGCGCGTCGGAGCCGACATGAAGATCCTCGACGTCAACCCCCGGATGGCGTCATTGATGCGCGCGCAGCCGGGCGACATGGTCGGCACTTCGGTGGCGCAGTACCTGCAACCTGACGAATTCGGCAGGGTCTACGAGCTCTTCCAACCCCTGTGGACGGGCAGCGTCGACAGCGTGGAATCCGACAGCCACTCCTTGCGGGCCGACCGCACGAAGACCTGGCTCCACTGGAGCGCCACAGCTGTGCGTAATGCCGCCGGCCACGTCGAGTACTTCCTCGCCATGTACGAGGACACCGACGCGGAACACGCCGCCAACGAAGCCGCGATGGAGCACCTCTCGTCACTGGAGAGGCTCAGCCAGCTGAAGAGCGAGTTCGTATCGCTGGTTTCGCACGAGTTTCGCACCGCGCTCGTCGGCATCCAGGGCTTCAGCGAGATGATTCGCGACGAGGAGCTCCCCGCCACCGACGTGAAGGCCTTCGCCGCAGACATCAACAAGGACGCGCAGCGATTGAACCGGCTCATCAACGACATGCTCGACCTCGACCGCATCGAGGCTGGCAAGCTATCCCTGAGCATCGAGCCGGTCAGCTTGAACTCCGTGCTCGAGGAGGCGATCGAGCGCGCCCGGGCTTCGAGCGAAGATCACACGATCAACGGGGACCTCGACCCGAGCCAGCCGGTCGTCAACAGCGATCCCGACCGGCTCGCGCAGATCATGTCGAACCTGCTGTCCAACGCGATCAAGTACTCGCCC